>CAYNCY010000030.1:14265-15844 GCA_964395195.1 uncultured Steroidobacteraceae bacterium | reverse complement strand
GACGATGATGTAGGGTCGGTTTTTGAGGAACACGACGCCCGCGTCGTTGCGCACCCCTTCGAGCTCGCCCGGCTTGTTGGCGATGTGGATGCCCTCCGGCAGGTCCCGCGGCAGGAAGCTCGACTTGTGGGTCGCGAGCATCGTCCAGAAGTCGGTGAGGAGCGGCTCCGCGACGATCTTGCCGCGGTACATCCGCTCGAGCAGCGTCAGCATCTCGCGCGGCGTCGAGACGTTCTCGCGGCCTTCGCTCGCGGCCTTCAAGTCCATCATCTTGCGCTTCAACTGCGTGTGAGGGAGGCCGAGGCTCTTCATGAGCCCATCGACGTTCGGCATGCCGATGCGATCGATCAGCACGTTCGTCGCGCCGTTGTCGCTGACCGCGACCACCATCGTCGCGAGATCGCGGTTGGTGATCGTGGTCACGCCCGGCGTGAGTCCCCCCAGGATGTCGCTGTCCTGGACGACGTCCTCGGCGCGCACGGTGTAGGTGTCGGTCAGGCGCGCCTTGTTCGCGACCCCGTGTGCCGACTGGTCGGCCTCGTGGTAGAGCTCGGCGAGGAGCGCGATCTTGATCGTGCTCGCCTGCGGGAACACCTCATCGCCGTTGACGAGGATCTCCTGGCCCGTGCCCAGGTCAAGGATTGCGACACCGAGTACGCCCTCGAGCTTGCGCTCGACGTCGGCGATCTTCGACTGCAACTCGTCCCAGAGAATGATCTGCTTCGCCGTGACAGTCGGAGGCGGGGCGGCCGCGCCAGGTGCCGGCGCGGGCGGGTTCGCGGCGAGGGCGAGCGTCGTTGAGCTCGCAAGGAGCAGGCCGGCGGCAAGGCGAGTCATCATCTTGAGTTCTCCGGGCGCAGGCGGACGGTCAGGTCCAGCGGGTGAGCTTGCGCCCTTCTTTGTCGGTGAAGTTGCCCACGATGATCATCACGAAGTCGATGAACCAGAGGATGCCGAACACGCCGCAGGTGCAGAGCATCAGGAGGCCGGTCCCGACCTTGCCGACGTAGAAGCGGTGCGCGCCGGTCCAGCCGATGAAGAAGCAGAGGAGGAGCGCGGGCAGGATCTCCTTGTCGGGGCTCGAGTTCGCGGCGACCTGCGGCGCGCCGCAGGCGGGGCACGTCGGTGCCGACTCGTGGATTTCCTTGCCGCAACCCCTGCAGAAAACCATGGCCGAGCTCCTGAGATTCCGCGCGCGACGTCGCGCCGACTATAGCCGAAGCGGGTCCCGTCCCTCAGCGCGGGACGAGGGCGCGAAGCGCCCGCTGCGTCGCCCTGAGCGGCAGCTTCGCCTCGGCCGCGACCTGCCCGGCAATGCCGCGGTCGTCGATCGTGAGCCCGAGATCCTTGAGCGCGCGCCGGACCTTGACGACGTCCTCGGCCCATTTCGCCTGTTGCGAGTCACCGGTCTTCATGGATTCCCCGAGCCTCCTGCCAGGGCGCCATCATGCCGTGCGGGAGCGTCCGGATCGAGCGCCGTCGGTGGCGCCCGGCGCCTTGCAGCGGGCGCCGGCAAGCCGTCTAATCCCGTACCCGCACCCGGAGCCCCTCATGAAGCGACTTGCCGTCCTTGCCGCCG
>CAYNCY010000030.1:0-14165 GCA_964395195.1 uncultured Steroidobacteraceae bacterium | reverse complement strand
GCGGCGCCGCCCAAGGACACGCCCGAGGGCGAGGCGCGCTTCCGCTCGCTCTACAAGGAACTCGTCGAGACGAACACCTCGCTCTCGGTCGGCAGCTGCACGCTCGCCGCCGAACGCATGGCCGCGCGCCTGAAGACGGCGGGCTTCCCGGACGACGCCGTCACCCTGTACGCCGCCCCCGGTCATCCGAAGGAAGGCGGCCTCGTCGCCGTCTACCCCGGCCGCGATGCCAAGCAGAAGGCCATCCTGCTGCTCGCGCACATCGACGTCGTCGAAGCGAAGCGCGAGGACTGGACGCGGGATCCCTTCACCCTCGTCGAGGAGAACGGCAATTTCTACGCGCGCGGCGCGAGCGATGACAAGGCCGAGGCGTCGATCTGGCTCGACACGCTGATCCGCTACAAGGCCGAGAACTACAAGCCGAAGCGCACCCTCAAGCTGGCGCTCACCTGCGGCGAGGAGACGGCCGGCGCCTTCAACGGCGCCGAGTGGCTCAGCAAGAACCGCCGCGACCTCATCGATGCGGCGTTCGCGCTCAACGAGGGCGGGATGGGCGAGTTCGACAAGGAAGGCCACCGCGTTGCGCTCGATGTCGAGGCCGGCGAGAAGTTCCCGCAGAACTACCGCCTCGAGGTCACGAACCCGGGCGGCCACAGCTCGCGCCCCATCAAGGACAACGCGATCTATCACCTCGCCGCCGCGCTGACCCGCATCTCGGCCTACGACTTCCCGGCCGAGTTCACCGACGGCAACCGCGCCTACTTCGCCGGCATGGCGAAGATCCAGGCCGCGAAGGGCGAGACCGAGGTCGCGGGCGCGATGACCGCCTTCCTCTCGGACAAGACGGGCGCGGATGAGCGTGCCAAGGCGCTCGCACTCGTCTCCGCCAGGGACCCGGGCTGGAACGCGACGCTCAGGACGACCTGCGTCGCGACGATGCTCGATGCCGGGCACGCGACCAACGCGCTCCCGCAGCGCGCGCGCGCCAACGTCAACTGCCGCATCTTCCCGGGCGTGACCGACGAGCAGGTGCGCGCCAAGCTCCAGGAACTCGTCGCCGATCCCGCCGTGAAGGTCACGACGCTCGAGACGCGCGGTCCGACCTCGCCGTCACCGCCCCTGACCCCGGCCGTCATGGGGCCGATCGAGAAGCTGACCCAGGAGTTCTGGCCCGGCGTACCGGTGCTGCCGATCCTGCAGGCGGGCGCGACCGATGCCGAGTTCACGAACGCGGTTGGCATCCCCACCTACGGTGTCGAGCCCGTGTTCATCGGACCCGACCTCGGCCACATCCACGGCCTCAACGAGTACGTCGGCGTCAATTCGCTGCTCGAGGGCCGTGAGTTCCTCTACCGCCTGGTCAAGGTCTACGCCGACCAGAAATAGTCTCGCGGGCGTCCGGACGGGCGGCCGCGGAACCGCCGCCGCCGCGTGAGGTCTCAACGGGGTGCCGGATGAGCGGCACCCCAGGCGATCGGCCAAGGAGATCCCCATGCGGTCCCGGATTCCCGTGCTCCTCCTCTCGACCCTGCTCGGCGCGGGCGCCGCGCTCGCGGCCCCGGACACGCCGCGTCCGGCCATCACCGTGACCTTCGCGCCGCCGGTCGAGACGAAGCTGCGCGAGCAGTTTGGCAGCAAGGAAGCGGACGTGCTCCGCCAGGACGTCATCGAGAGGGTCGGCGAGAGTCTCCTCAAGGCCAGCCTCGCGAACCCGGGGCTCGGCGCGCTCACCGCCGAGGTCGAATTCACCGACCTCGCGTCCACGCATCCGACGCGCGAGCAGTCCTTCGAGCAGCCCGGGCTCGATCCGCTGCGCTCGAAGTCGGTGGGCGGCGCGGCCCTGCACGGCACCGTGCATGACGCCAACGGCAAGGAAGTCGCGAGCCTCACGATGAAGCGCTTCGCGCCCGACCTCACGACGATCTCGGCCTCCGGCGACGCCTGGGCGGATGCCCGCATCACGATCCGGATGTTCGCGTCCAAGCTCGGCGCCGCACTCGCGGCAAAACACTGACGCCGAGACCGCCCGTTCCCACAACCCGGGGAGGGCATGGGACAATCGGCCATGGTTGTCCGTCGCCTCGCCGCCACGCTCGCGGCCCTGGTTCTCTTGCTGGTGGCGGCGGTACGCGCCGACGCCGCCCAGGCCCGCGTCGCCCTCGTGATCGGCAATGGCGCCTACACGAGTGGCGCGCTCGCCAATCCCCCGAACGATGCGACCGACATGGCCGCGAAGCTCAAGGAGCTCGGCTTCAGTGTCACGCTGCTCGTCAACGCGACCCAGTTGCAGATGAAGGCGGCGGTGCGCGCCTTTGGCCAGCAGCTGCGCGGCGCCAATACCGCGCTCGTCTACTACGCGGGCCACGGGGTGCAGATCAAGGGCGAGAACTTCCTGATCCCCGTCAATGCGGTCATCGACTCGGAAGCCGACGCGGAGGACCAGGGCGTCAGCGTCGACTACGTGTTGCATACCCTCGATGAGGCCGGCACCGCGAACAACATCGTGATCCTCGATGCCTGTCGCAACAATCCGTTTGCGCGCAGCTTTCGTTCGATGTCGCGGGGCCTCGCGGTCATGCAGGCGGCCGCCGGCACGCTGATCGCGTACTCGACGGCGCCGGGCAGCGTCGCCGCCGACGGGCGCGGCCGGAACGGCACCTACACCAAGCACCTGCTCGCCGAGCTCAGCGCCGGAGACAGCGACGTGCTCAAGGTCTTCCAGCGCGTCCGGACGGCGGTCGTCCACGAGACGGGGGGCAAGCAGACGCCGTGGGAGGCAACCTCGCTGGTCGGTGAGTTCACCTTTCGGACGGGGCCGTCCGGCGTTCTGGCGACCGCCCCGCCCGTCGCGCCGCTGGTCACGGACCCGGACGACGAAGCCTGGGCCGCGACGACGGACACGGGTTCGGCCGCGGGCTATCGCGCGTACCTCGAGCAGTTCCCGCACGGGCGCCACGTCGCGACCGCACGGATCCGCGTGGCGGAGCTCTCGCCCGACGCCAAGCCGGCGCCGACCGTCGCGACCGCCACCCGGCCCGCGCCGTCTGTCCCCGCGCTCGCGGCCGCGCCCTCGACGACCGAGCCACTTCCCGCGATGGTCCACATCCCCGGCGGCCGGTACACGATGGGTGGCGACTACCAGGCACCCGCTCACGCCGTTTCGGTGCCGTCGTTCCTGCTCGGACGGACGGAAGTGACGCGCGGCCAGTTCCGGCGTTTCGTCGAGGCCACGCGATACGTCACCGACACCGAAAAACACACGCACTGCTCGCACAGCGAGCCGTCCGCGTACACGACGCCGTACCCGGAGGGCTTGTCCTGGCTTCACCCGGGGTACGAGCAGACGGACGCCCATCCGGTCGTCTGCGTGAGCTGGAACGACGCCAAGGCGTACATCGCCTGGCTCAACCGGACGACGGGGCGGCAGTTCAGGCTGCCGACGGAGGCCGAGTGGGAGCTCGCGGCGCGTTTCCGTCCGGGCAACTTCCCCCAGTGGGATGGTGAGCTCGCATCCATCTGCGCGTACGAGAACGCCGGCGACCTGACGCTGCGCGCGGCAGGTGTCATCAAGTGGCCGGAGAACCAGAGCGTGCCCTGCCGCGATGGGTTCGTTTACACGGCGCCCGTGGGTTCTTTCAAGCCGAACGGCTACGGCCTCTACGACATGCTGGGCAACGCGCGCGAGATGGTCGAGGACTGCTGGATTTTCGAGTACCAGGGCGTTCCCACGGACGGCTCGGCCTTCCGGTCTTCCGACTGCGACTCCCACGTCGTGCGCGGCGGCTCGTTCGACGTGTGGCGCGGCTGGATGTCTCCCAGCAAACGCGGGATGTCGTTCAAGGAACTCTCCTCCGCAAACAGCGGATTTCGTCTCGCGCAGAGCGAGTAGCGCAGTCAGCGCGCGGGGCGGGCTCCCGCTGCGCTCTCCGGGGCGAGCCCGATCGTCCGCTCGATGATGAAGCGGGGCCGGTGCTTGGTCTCGAGGTAGATCTTGCCGACGTACTCGCCGATCACGCCGAGCGAGAGAATCTGGATGCCGGCGATGAACGTGATCGGGAGCACCGTCGAGGCCCAGCCCGGCACCGCGGACGGGTTCGTCAGCGCCACGATGAGCACCCAGAGTGTCACCGCGATCGCGAACACCGAGGTCAGGAGCCCAAGCGCCGAGATCACTCGCAGCGGCGCCACCGAGAATGACGTGATTCCCTCGATCGCGAGCGAGGCCATCTTCGCCGTCGAGTACTTGGTCTCGCCGGCGAGGCGCGCATGCCGGTCGTAGTGCACCTCGGCCGATGGAAACCCGACGAGGCGCACGACACCGCGCAGGAAGAGGTTCGCTTCCCCGAAGCTGAGCAGCGCCTCGAGCGCCCGGCGGCTGAGAAGCCGGAAGTCCGCGTGGTTCGGGATCACGTCCGTGCCCATGCGCCGCATGAGCCCGTAGAAGGCGCCGGCCGTGAGCCGCTTGTACGCCGAGTCGGTCGTCCGTTCACGGCGGATGCCGTAGACGACATCGTGACCCTCGCGGAACCGGTCGATCATCTCCGGGATCGCCGCCGGGTCGTCCTGCAGGTCCGCATCGATCGTGATGAGCGCATCGCCCGGCGCGACACTGAGGCCCGCGAGCAGCGCGTACTGGTGACCCATGTTCTTCGAGAGGCGCGCCGCCGTGATGCGCCCCGGGTGTCGCGCCGCGAGGCCCTCGATCAACGCCCAGGTCCTGTCGTGGCTGCCGTCATCGACGAAAAGCACCGCGCTCGCGGCGCTGAGCCGCCCGGACTTTTCTTCGGCGTCGAGGAGCGCGAGCAGCACCCGGGCGGACTCCTCGAGCACCTCCTCCTCGTTGTAGCAGGGGACGATCAGCGTCACCGTGACCGGCGCGCTCGGGGTTCGATCGGGGGGTGGCCTCGCCATGGGATTCTCGTCGCAACCGCCTTCGGAAGGCGCGTCGCGATCTTACACGGCGACCAGGTAGAGGCCCGCCAGCACGAGGGCGACGCCCACCGCACCCTTGAGCGTGATCGCCTCGTTGAGGAGGAGCGTGCCACCCGCGTACACGAGCACGAAGGTCAGCGCCGAGAACGCATACACGACGACGAGGCGCTCACGCGCGAGCGCGTAGATCCAGAGGAGCGTCCCGAGCGCGTACAGGACGAGGCCGCCCGCGATCGCGGGGTTCACGAACTCGGCGAGCTGCGTGCGGTTCTGCGCGCCCACCCGGAAGAGGAGCTGCCCCGCGGCCGCCGCGATGCAGGCGATGACGAGGAGGACGGCCGTTGGGCGGGTCATCGGGACCTCACGGGGGACTCGCGCTTCGGCGCGAGCGCTCGAGCCGTTCCTTGGCCCGCGCGAGCGCGGTCATGATCGGAACGGGCAGCCGGCGCACGACCTGCTTCCTGAGCCGGTACGCGAGCGGCGAGACGTCGGGCACCGGCGTGCCCTCGGGGAGGAGCGATGCCCGCACGTCCCCGGCGAGCCCCGCGAGCGCTGATCGGCGCACGTAGAGGAGCGGGTTGTAGCGATACCAGGGGGCGATCCCGGCGTCGCCCCGGATGCGCGGACGAAGGTAGTCGAGGGCGAGGAAGTCGCGCCTCGCGAAGTCGGCGCGCCAGTCGTCGTAGCGCCGCTCGTTGACGTGATCGTGGCCGCCCTGTCCCGGCGGAGCCGCCGAGAAAAAGATGCAGTCGGCATGGCGGGTCAGCGAGTCGACGAGCCCCTCCGCCGAGGTCTTCGGCAGGTGCTCGGCGACCTCGAGGCACTGGACCAGCGAGAAGCGCCGGCCGAGGTCGAAGGGCCGCGCGAGGTCGTGCGCGGTGAAGCACTCCGGCGGCACGAGGAGGTGCGCACGGTCGACGTAGTCCCCGTCGAGGCCCCGGCTGTCGGTGATGCCGAGGCGCCGCCAGATTGCGAGCCACGCGCCCTGGCCGCAACCGACGTCGAGCACCGAGGCCGGCTTCAGGCCCGCGACGAGGAGCGGCAGGATCGCGAGGGCCGAGGCCGTCGCGGTCGCGTTGACGTAGCGGAAGAAGGCGGCGTCGTAGCCCGGGTCCGGTGCCATCGTTCGGCTCTCGCGCGCGCCGGGCGAGCGCTCAGCGCGGTCCCGGCGCCGGGGCCCGATAGCGCAGTGCCGGAACGATGTTGCCGAGCTCGCGCAGGAGCCCGTGCCGGTTCATGTGGAGCGCATAGGCGACGTACGTGGGATCGCGGCCGAGGTGCCGCTCCTCGGTGCGTGCGCGGATGAAGTACACCGTGTTGAGGAGGACGAGCAGCAGGCAGTGCCGCAGCGACGTTGCGGGGTCCCCGGTCACGACGAACGGCACCGAGATCAGCCACCAGCTCAGGTTTTTCGAGAGGTACGCGGGGTGCTTCGTGAAGCGGTACGGCCCCCCGGTGATGATGCCGCGGTGGGTCAGGTTCGAGAACCTGAGCCCGAAGGCGACCGTCGAGAGCGCGTAGATCGCCGAGAGCACGATGATCGCGACGCCCCACGAGGCGCGCAGCGCCGGCCACGGCGCGAGCCAGTGGTCCCAGCTGACATCGCCGTCGTACTGCAGGTAGTAGCGGCCGATGATCGAGTAGAAAGGCTGGTAGCAGATGAGCGCCACCGTCCAGCCGAGCATCGTCGGCTCGACGCTGCGCATCTGCGAATCGAGGAGACGCATCGTCGCCGCATAGCCGACGACGCAGAAGAGGAGGTCGGTCGCGTAGGAGACGTGGAAGAGCCCGGAGAAGCTCCCGAACGCGGCGAGGCCGCCGGTCGCGTAGAGGTTGTGGAGCTGGTTCAGCTCATCGTTCAGGTACACCGTCATCAGCGGCAGGAAGTAGCCCTTCACCGTCCAGCCGAGCAGGTGGCGCGCGATCGTGCCGCGATCGACCTCGGACGTGCGGCCGAGGAGCACGAGCGCGAACTGCACGAACTCGTCGCGCGGTTCCTCAACCCGCGAGTCCGCCCACACGAAGTAGAACGGCACGAGCGCGAGGAGCGGCGCGAGCGCCCGGAGGAAGTTCCAGTACGGGTCGTAGAAGCCGCCGTGGTACTCCGGAAAGAGCCAGTAAGCGAGCGCGACCAGGCCGAGGGTCGCCGCGAGGAGCCGCAGCCCGACGCGCGGATAGTCGACCGCGCGGCGCGGCGCGAGCGCCACCTCGGTCGCCGCAAGGCGCCCGCGGCGACGGAGCCACCAGTCCGAGAGGGCGAGCAACGCGAACGTCGCCAGGCACGGCGCGAGTGGCGCGTAGCCCGTGAACGTCGCGAGCGGCCCGTCGCGCTCGACCGCAATCGCGGCGCAGACGCCAAGTCCACCCGCGAGCGCGATGAGGTTCGCGAAGAAGCTGGTCGCCGAGCGCGGTCGCGCGGGCGTCGCATCCGGGCTCACGGGCCCCTTAGCCACGGCCGGGTACCCCGCGCTGCGTGCGGTAGTAGAGGACGACCGCCGCGGCGACCAGCACGGGATCGACGGGCTTCCTGTAGCGGCCCTCGATGATGCCGGCCCACTGCACGGCGAGGAAGAGGAGCATGCCGAGCGCAGACGCCGGCAGCAGCCAGTCGATGCCGAAGTAGCGGCGGCGGATCGCGCCCCAGGCGACCGCGATCATGAGCGGCGGCCAGAGCCAGCGCGTCCAGACGCTAAGCCAGCTCGCCCACGCCGCCGGATCGTTGTCGGGCCAGCTCTGGCCGAAGACGAGGTAGAGGAGGTTCTCGCCGAACTGCGCCGACCAGGGGAAGGTGCGCTCATCCGCCACGCGCTCGGCCTCGGCGGCCCAGGTCTCCCGGCCCTTCGCGACGTCGATCGTCGTTTTCACGGTGCCGGTGCGGTTCGTGGTCCAGTTCGAGAACGGGAAGAAGGTCGGGTTGTAGAAGCTCGGGGATCCGAAGCCCCAGCCGCCCTGCGAGCCCGCATCGAGCTGGATCTCCCGCTGGCCGCTGTAGCTGTAGATCTCCGAGAGATAGACGTTGCCGAGCGGCGCGAAGAAGCCGAGCTTGCCCATCGCGTGCATGCCGGCGGGAACGGCGAGGACGCCGAAGGCGAGTACCGCGATCACCGCCTTGTGCAGCCGCTGGCCGCCGAACCACCAGAGCGTCGCGAGGCAGAGCCCTGCCATCGGCACGACGACGCTGCGCGTGAAGATGCAGGCGACCCAGAGGGCGGCCGCAATCGTGTACGCGCCGAGCGTTGCCTTGCGGCGTGCGCGCAGCGTCGCCCAGAACGCGAACCCCGTCAGCGTCAGCAGCAGCGTCTCGTTCATGAAGTACGCGTAGATCGCGAGGAACGCGGGCACGAGGCCAATGACCGTGGCGCCAACGAGCGCCTGCCGACGCGTCAGGAGTTCACGGAGCGCGCGGTACCAGCCGTAGGGCATCGCGGCGCAGAGGAGGCCGACGGCGAGCGTTACCGTGGGCGCGCTGTCGCTCGAGAGCGTCCGGAGGAGGTACATGAAGAGCTGGTAGAGGTACGGATCCCCGGCGCCGATCAGGTCGGGCGCGAGAAACCGCTCGCCGTTCGCCCAGTGCCGGAGCGGGTCGGAATAGAGGTGGGTGAGCGGTGAGTTGAAGAAGGGGTAGAAGAGCCGAAACAGGAGCACGGCGAGAAACGCCCACTGCCAGCGTTCCTCCGGCGTCCCGGGAGCCGCTCTGGAGCCCGCCAGGCTCACGGCAGCGCGCCGTCCACGCGGGAGTGGCGCCCGGCGCCGCGCGCGCCGGTCGCCCCGTGCGATGTCGTGTGGTGATCCCCGTTCACGCCCGCGGTCGCCCCGTCGTCATTGGTGTGGCGCGCGCCGTCTTGCGGCGCACGGCGCGTGAGGTCAGGCACGCCGCGCTTCAAGTGTACCCGGATCCGGGCGGGGGCCCTGCCTGCCCGCCCACGCGGCCGGTGCGAAAGCCCCCGGCCGCCCGCTCCCCGAACTCGATCAGTCGTCCGGGTAGACGTCGGTGTTCGGCGCGACGATCGTGATGAGCTGCGCCTTGGACACATCGAGCACGAGACCGCTGGCGACGTTGGTCGTGGCGTCGATCGCGACGCCGGCACCGACGGTCAGCGAGGTCGGGAAGAAGAACACCTCGGCGTGCGGCAGCACGTAGTTGGTGCCCGACTGCTTGACCTGCACGGACGCGAACGTCCCTGCATCCACCGTGAAGAGCGACGCACCGCCCATGTCCGACGGGTAGGTCACCGGCATGTTCGTGTACTCGATGACCTTCGAGGCCGTCGCCGAGCCGAAGCTGAACAGCGAGTCGAAGCCCGCGTAGTACGTACCCGGGCCACCCTGGCCGGCGATTGGCGTCGTGCTGTTCGGCGTGAAGACCGCCCCCGCAGGCGCCGCCGTACCGATCGAGAGCGTCGTCACGAAGAGGTGATCCGACGGGAAGTCGAGGAACGCCGTGTAGACGCCCGTCGTCGTGCTGACCAGCGTTGTCGGCGTTCCGCCGGCCACGCTCAGCGTCATGATGCTGTCCGAGGTTCCCGGCAGGTCCTTCGTGAAGATCAGGAGGCTGCCGTTCGAATCGACCAGCTGGTACTCGCTCGGGGATGATGCCGGTGCCGCATCCGTGTAGAGCGTCGAGGCCGCGCCGCCGCCGATCGGTGCCTTCAGGAACTTGACCGATGTCGCCGCGCCACCGGTGGTCGCCACGTCGGTGAAGTAGATGTTGGTGTTGTCGTGCGGCGAGGAGTCGATGTTGCCGAAGCCGTTGATGCCTCCCGTCGTCGTGTAGACGACGCTGCCGGCGCCCGCATCGTTCACCCGGTAGAGCACGCTCTGCGAAGAGGCGTTCGTGACATCGACGTACGTGACGCTGCCACCGGCAAGCGCGTGTGCGGCGCGGTCGGACAGGAGCTCGAGGCTCCCGTCCCACGAGACGCTCGAGGCAATGACGGTCTCGGTGCCCGTGACGATCGTGCCCGTACCGCTCGCCGGGTAGAAGGCGAGCTTGGACGTGTTGTCGACGAGAATGAGACCCGTCAGCGTGCCGGTCGAGTTGTAGCTCGAGGAGATGTTGGTCGTGCTGATCGTGCTCGGGACCGCCGTCGTCGCGGTGCTCGCCGAGTCGGTCAGGTGCACGAGGACCCACTGGTTGCCCGGGGTTCCGGTGCCGCAGGCCTTCGTGGCCGTCGGAACCTCGACGATGAGGTACGCAGTCGTCGGGTCGGTCAGCACCCGGTAGCCCTGGTACATGCACTGGTTGTCGAAGGTGTTGGTGGTCACCGGCACCGACAGCGTGCTGACCTGGTGCGGGGTGGGCGCGACCGAGGAGTTGCTGATGTTCGCCGTGTAGATGTGCTGGTTACCGTCACCGCCCACCTGCACGTAGTAGACCGCGTACGGCGTGAAGCCCGTCAGCGTGCCGCTCGAGAGCGTGATCGTGGAGACGGTACCGGCGAAGCTTTCCTGCGTGGCGGTCAGCGTCGTGAGCGAGGTGCTCGCGAGGCTCGAGGGCACCACGCCGATGCCGGTGTTGCCACCGCCGCCGCTGCTGCTGCTGCTGCTGCTGAGGTTCGTGACGTCGAACGGTACCCAGAAGCCCGCGCCGCTCGAACTCGAGCCGCCCGAGGATCCGCCGCTGCTCGAGGACGAGGAGCTGCTGCTCGAGGACGAGGAGGACGACGAGGAAGAGCTGCTGCTGCCCGAGGAGGAGGAGCTGCCGCCCGAGGACGAGCTGCTGCCGCCGGACGAGGAGGAACTGCTGCTCGATGACGATGACGACGAGGAGGAACTGCTGCCGCCGGAGGAGGAGGAACTACCGCCCGACGACGAGCTGCTGCTCGAGGACGAAGAGGACGATGAGCTGCTGCCGCTGGAGGAGGAGCTCCCGCCGGATGAAGACGAGCTACCGCCCGACGACGACGAGCTGCTGCTCGAGGATGACGACGAGGACGATGAGCTCGAAGAGCTCGACGACGACGAGCTGCTGCTGCCGGAGGACGAGCTGCTTCCGCCGCTCGAGGAGCTGCTGCCACCGCTGGATGACGAGGAGCTGCTGCTCGAGGACGAGGAACTGCTGCTAGAAGACGACGAGCTGCTGCCGGAGGACGAGCTGCTGCCACCACTCGAGGAGCTGCTGCTGCCGGAGGAGGAGCTGCTGCCGCCCGACGAGGAGCTGCTGCTCGAGGATGAGCTGCTGCTCGATGACGAGGAGCTGCTCGACGAAGAGGACGAGCCGCTACCGGATGAACTGCCGCTCGAGGAGGAGCCGCTGCTCGAAGAGGAGCCACCGCCGCCCGAGGACGATGAGCTGCTGCTGCTCGAGGAAGAGGAGCCGCCACCGCCCGACGAGGAGGAGCTGCTGCTGCTGGATGAGCTCGAACTCCCGGAGCTCGCGGCGCCCGAGGAGGAGCCGGAACTGCTGCCCGATGAACTGGAGGAGCTGGACGATGAAGATGAGGAGGACGACGACGACGACGAGGAGCCCGATGACGAGATACCCGACCCCGACGAGGAGCCGTTCTGGATGATCTCGAACGGCCGGTGATCTTCACCGCCCCAGTCGCATCCCGTCATTCCCATCGTCACGCAGAGCGCAAACGCAAGGGGACCGGTTTTGAAGATTCGCGCGCCCAGTGAAGCCTGGACGGAGCTGCGCAGCATCATGAGTCCCTTCCCCTAGCTTTTAATTCGACAATCACTCGGAGTTGGCACGACGAGGTGAGCGACGCATCGATTCGTCGCCCAACCGGTCATCCAAGCCGATCCGCCGTCGCCCGCAACACCGCTGCGTCTTTTACGCACGCGGAAGCGCTCGTTTTTTTCTGCGCTTTGCGGTTCTCCCTTAAGAACTTGTAACGCCCACCTCGTTTTTTGTCAACGACGCGCGCGCGACGATCCGGTGTCAGGCAGCTGACGCCGGCGCGGCAACACGGGGTCGGGAGGTCCCGGTGAGTACCGGGAAGGATGGTGGGCGCGACAGGGATCGAACCTGTGACCCCTTCCATGTCAAGGAAGTGCTCTACCGCTGAGCTACGCGCCCGATCTCGGGAGGCGCGCAGGATACTGGACCCCCTCCCGAGCGGCAAGCCACGGGTTCGCAAGGCAAAAAGGCTAGCCGAGGAACCCCGACGCCCCGGGCAGGAGGAGGAGAACGCCGAGGACCGCGAACATCGCCGCCGCGACGACGTGCACGGCCCGGGTCGGCAGGCGCCCGGCGAGGCGGTCGCCGAGCAGGACCGCCGGGACGTCGGCGAGCAGGAGGCCGGTCGTCGTCCCCGCCACGACCCAATAGAAGGAGTCGTACCGGGCGGCGAGGGCGACCGTCGCGATCTGGGTCTTGTCGCCCATCTCGGCCAGGAAGAACGCGACCACCGTGGTTCCGTAGATCCCGAAGCGCCGCGGGCGGGTCTCGCCCTCCGCCGGCGGCTTGTCCGGGATCAGCGTCCAGACAGCCATCCCGAAGAACGACGCCGCGAGGACCCAGCGCAGGAGCTCCGGTCCCAGCATCCTGAGCACCCACGCGCCGACCGCACCCGCGATCGCGTGGTTGACGATCGTCGCGGTCACGATGCCCGCAATGATGGGCCAGGGCCGGCGGTACCGCGCCGCGAGCACGAACGCGAGCAGTTGCGTCTTGTCGCCGATCTCGGCGAGTGCGACGACGCCCGCGGATACGAGGAACGCTTGCATGCGTCGAGGATAAGGATTCTTAAGCGGTACTTCACGTCCGGCTCGCTATGATGGGGAGTCACGTCAGGCGGCCGACAATGTCCGCATCCCCCCGCGCCTTCCTCGCTCCGTTCATTGCGCTGACCGCGATCGCGTGTGCGGCGTGCGCGCTTGCGGCCTCGACCTGGTCGACGTTCGGGCAAACGTGGGACGAGCCCGAGCACCTGGCGGCGGGACTCTCGCTCCTCGATCACGGCATCTACGACTACGACATCCAGCACCCGCCGCTCGCGCGCCTCGCGCTCGCGATCGGGCCGTACCTCGACGGCGCCCGCTCGGAGGGCCTGCCGCCACCGGACGGCAAGCCCGAGGGCGATGCGATCCTCTACGACGAGGGACACTACAACGGCTACCTGATGCTGGCGCGGGCGGGGGCGCTGCCGTTCCTCGCGCTCCTGGTCATCGTGACCTTCGTCTATGCGCGCTCGGTCGTGACGCCGGGGACCGCGCTCCTCGCGGCGGCGCTCCTCGCCGCGACGCCGCCGATCCTCGGCCACGGCGGGCTCGCGACCCTCGACGTACCGGCGGCCGCGACCTGTCTCGTCGCGCTCGATGCGATGCGGCGCTGGCTCGAGCGCGGACGGACACTCGACGCCCTCTGGCTCGGCGTTGCGCTCGGGCTCGCGGTCGCAACCAAACTCTCGGCGATCCCGTTCGTCGGTCTCGGTGCCCTGGCGCTGATGGGGCTTCGCGCCTGGGAGGCGAAGGGCACGCCACCCCCGGTCCGTCTGCCAACCCGGTTCGGCGGCCTCGCGCTCGCGGGACTCATCGCCGCCGTGATCCTGACCCTCGTCTACGGCGGACGCTTCGTCTATCTCACGGACGAGGCGCACACCTACAGCCAGCCGCTCGCGTACCTCTTTGGCTACTCAGGTCCCGTGCACGATGCGGCCTACGCGATCGCAGCCAAGGTGAAGGTGCCGGAGGCGGTGCCCTTGATGCTGGGTGGCATCGAGGCGCTCTCGTACCACAACACCGTCGGCCACCCGTCGTATCTCCTGGGCGAAGTCCGCAACTCCGGCTGGTGGTACTTCTATATCGTCGCGCTCGCCGTGAAGTCGCCGCTGCCGCTCTTGGGCTTGGGACTCGCGGGCCTCGGCATCCTCGGGCGCGACGGCCTCAAGGAGCGCCGCGCCGCGCCGCTCGCGTTTCCCGTGCTGTTCGTGGTGCTGCTCGGGTTCTGCAGCCTCTACAGCCGCATCAACATCGGCGTCCGGCACGTGCTCGTGCTCTATCCGCTCCTCGCGGTCGGCGCCGCGGTGACGATCGCGCGACTCTGGCGCTGGTCGCGAACGCGCGCGCTCCCGTGGCAGCGCACGGGTATTCCGGTGCTCCTCGGTGCGCTCCTCCTCTGGCAGGGCGTCTCGCTCGCGCGCACGTGGCCCGATTTCCTCGCGTACTTCAACGAGACCGTGCGCGAGCCCCGCGACGTGCTGATCGATTCCGACCTCGACTGGGGCCAGGACCTGAAACGCCTCGGCAAGCGCCTGAACGCGTTGCACGTACCGTCCGTGTCGCTC
>CAYNCY010000029.1:0-15845 GCA_964395195.1 uncultured Steroidobacteraceae bacterium | reverse complement strand
GATGCTCGGGGAGGTGTGCACGTCGAGGCCCGCGATCGACACCGGCGCCTGCAGTGCCTCGATCGCGGCCTGGGCGACACGTCTCGCGTCCTCGGCCGCGCCGATCGAGCTCAGGAGCAGCACGAACTCATCGCCGCCGAAGCGCGCGACGGTGTCGACGCCGCGCACGAGCCCGGTGAGCCGCCGCGCGACCTCCTGCAGGAGTTCATCGCCGGCGTGGTGGCCGAGCGAGTCGTTGATCAGCTTGAAGCGGTCGAGGTCGCAGACCAGCACCGCGAAGGAACGCCGGTCCCGGTCCGCGTGCGCGATCGCCTGCGCGAGACGGTCCTCGAGGAGCACGCGGTTCGGGAGCCCGGTGAGCGAATCGTGGGTCGCGAGGTGCCTGAGCTGGCGGTTCGCAGCCTCGAGGCCCTGGGTGCGGGCGACGATGACCTGCTCGAGCCGTTCGACCTGGTTGCGGACGAGCTGCTCGTTGTGCCACTTGTGGCAGAGCGCCGTCGCGCACTGCAGCACTTCGATCGGTTCGGAGGGCTTGCGGAGCACGAGCAGCCGGTCGGAGTGGCCGAGGCGCTCGACGACCTCCATCCAGTCGTAGTCGTCGTGCGCGGAGCAGATCACGACCTGGACGTTGGGATCCACCGCCCAGAGGTGCTCGATCGTCTCGAGGCCGTCCCAGCCGGGCGGCATGCGCATGTCGACGATGGCCATCGCGTAGGGCCGGCCCGCCCTGAGTGCGGCCTCGGCTTTCTCGACGCCTTCGCGGCCCTGGTGGGCCGAGTCGACCTCGAACTCGGGTCGTACGGAGGCAGACGGTGTGTCGCCGAAGACGCCGGCCTCGAGGAGGCTCAACGCATCCTGGGCCGCGTGCTCGGCCGTCGCCGTCAGGACTTTCTTGAAATCCGCATGGATCGCCGCGTTGTCGTCGATGACGAGGATGCGGCGGTTGGCGGCGCGTGCGCTCCTAGCCACGGGCGCTCCCGGGCGGAAGCCTCGGCAACTCGAGGATGAAGCTCGCGCCCGTGCCGAGGCCGGCGCTCTCGGCGCGCAACGACCCACCGAGTTCCTGGGCGGCGACGGCGCCGCTGTGCAGGCCAAACCCGTGCCCCGACTGGCGCGTGGTGAAGCCGTGGTGGAAGAGGCGGCCCATGTTTTCGGGCGCAATGCCGACGCCATTGTCGATGATCGAGATGCGCGCGCCCGCCTCGGTCGCCTCGACCCGGAGCGTCAGCAGCTTGTCCTGGCGACCGGACTCATCGCACGCGTATTTCGCGTTCCTGACGAGGTTGACGAGGATCTGCAGCACCTTGTGCTTGTCGACCGTGATCGGGAGCGGCTCGCCGTACTCGCGCTGCAGCGTCACGCCGTGGCGGACGAAGGCGCCCGCGTTGAGTCGGAGGCTGTCCTCGACCAGGTCGTTGACGTTCACGACCTCGGTGACGCCGCAGAGCTTCGCGTAAGTCTGCTGCATCGTCACGGTTTCCTTGATGTGCTCAAGGTTCTCGCGCAGTGATGCGATTTCGGTGAGGGTCGCCTTCTGGTCGGCGACCAGCTGCTCGCCGAGCGTCGCGAGGTATTCGGGTACCCGCTTGCCACGCTCGTCCGAGACGAGGAAGGTGCCGACGTTCGCGCCCTGCTCGTTCAGCATCGCCGCGACGCGCCCGAGTCCCCCGGCCTTCGACTGCCGGACGCGATCTGCGACCAGGCTCGCCGAGATGTTGATGCTGTTGAGGATGTTGCCGACGTTGTGCAGGACGTTGGTCGCGACCTCGGCCATGCCGGCCTGGCGGGACGCCGCCATCAGCTGCTTGTGGACGCGCTCGAGCTCGAGATCCGCGGCCTTCGTTGCGGTGATATCGCGCACGAACTCGACCGCGCGCTCCGGTGCCGTGTCGCCCTCGCGGATCAGTGCCGAGGTCAGTCGCACCCAGACTTCGTGGCCCTGCTTGTGGACGTAGCGCTTCTCGAGGTCGACGAACTCGATGTCGCCGTTCCAGAGGCGGGACAGCTCCGCGGCGACGGCGCCGACGTCCTCGCCGTGGGTAAGTTCGAAGCTCGAGCGGCCATCGAGGCCGCCCGGCGCGTAGCCGAGGAGTTCGGCGAACGCCTCGTTGCAGCGCATGAACGTGCCCCAGCGATCCGCGTAGGCGATGCCGATCGGGGCCTGCTCGAAGGTGTTCCGGAAGAGCGATTCCACGCGACGCAGGTCATCGCGCACCGCGATGAGCTCGGTGACGTCGGTGATCGTGCCGACGAAGCCACGGCCGCTCCCGACCGGGACGACCTGTTCGGCGAGCACGCGACCGGCGCCCTTGCGGGGATCCGAGCGGTACTCGAAGCGCATCGGGCGGGGCGCGCGACCGAAGTCGGTCCACGACTCTTTGACGCGCGGCCGGTCGTCCGGATGTACCCACTGCACCCAGTCGGAGTCGTTCTCGTCTTCCTTGAGGCCGAACAGCTGCCGGTACGCCGGGTTGAAGTACGCGGAGTTGCCGGCACCGTCCGTGTGGTAGATCGCGACCGGCGCGCTCTCGAGGAGCGCGCGGTTGAGCGCGGTGTCGGCGCCGGAACTCGCGAGCTCCGCACGGCCGCCGGTGAGCAGCTCGCGCTCGGCGAGCGTCGAGCGAAGTTCGAGCTGCGAGACGACCTGCTGCGCAATCAGCGCAAGGGCGGCGCGCTGCTCGGGGAGGAACTCGCGCGGAATGCTGTCGTAGACCGCGAGCGTGCCGAGCCGCTCGCCGCGCGCGGTGCGAAGGCCCATGCCGGCGTAGGTGCGGATCTCGAAGCCGCCCACGCGCCCCTCGGCCGAGCGAAAGCGCGGATCGTCGCGCGCATCGCGCACCGCGAAGACGTCGGTGCAGGCGGCGGTGAACGGCGCGAAGGGATCGCGGGGCGAGGCACTGCCGTCCGCGAGACGGCCGTTCGCGCTGCACCAGCTCGCGCTGCCGCCCTCGAGCACGATCGAGGCCACGGGGCGATTGCACATCCGCGCCGCGAGCTGCGCGAGACCGTCGAACGCGACGTCGAGCGCGCTCGCTGCCGGCGCTGTCTCAGGCGCTGGCGTCGCGGAGACGACGGGATGGGCTGTCTTGCTGTTCATGGATCGGTCATTCGCTGAGCGGATCGGGCACACCCATCAGACAGCCGGCGCGCGGGCGGGCCGCGCGGGCCTCTGGAGCGGGGGGTACTTCGATAACTCCCTGTTCGCGTTACACTTAAGGAATTGACCATATCCCGACAATCCCGCTGAAACTGTGCAGCTGGTACCGGGGGCTGTCCCGGAGGCGAGACCTGGCGCACATTTCCGCGCCGTTGCGCGGGATCTGCAGGGGAGTACCCCGTCGGGAAGGCGGGGAATCCGTTGGTAACGCTTCGCCGGGGCTGTTCGGCGCAGCAGAACATCGCGGGGAGTGACTCGATGAATACGACGCGACCGATGACCCTGGCTGCCGCGGCACTCGCGCTCGCGCTCACGGCAGCGCCGTCCTTCGGGACGGATCCCGGGACGCCGCGCGCACGCACGCACGCCGGTGCGTGGCGCGCGCTCTTCGAGGCAAGCGGCGCCAAGGCGTGGCGCGGCTGGCTGGCGCCGGGACTTCCGGCGGGTTGGCGCGTCACCGACGGCGTCCTCGCGAAGGACGCGCCGGTCGATGACCTCGTGACGATCGCGCCCTACACGAACTTCGAGCTCGAGCTTGAGTGGAAGCTTGCCAAGGGCGGCAACAGCGGGATCTTCTACCGCGGCACTCGCGAGTACGACCACATCTACTGGAGTGCGCCGGAATACCAGCTGCTCGACGACGCCAATGCGAAGGACGGCGCCAAGCGCGAGACGGCAGCCGCCTCCGCCTATGCGCTCTACGCGCCGCCCGCGGGCGTCGTGCACGCGTTCAACGAGTGGAACTCGACCCGCATCATCGTGAGCGGCAACCACGTCGAGCACTGGCTCAACGGCAAGAAAGTCGTCGAGTACGAACTCTCGAGCCCCGACTGGCTCGCCAAGGTGAAGGCGAGCAAGTTCGCGGCCTATCCCAATTACGGCCTCGCGAAATCGGGCCTGATCGGCATCCAGGGCGACCACGACGGCGCGCTTGCGATCAGGAAGGCCCGGATCCGCGAGCTCAAGTAGCGGCTCGACGTCGCGCCGCGCCCGCTCAGGTCGGGTGCGGCAGGAACTCGGGGATCGGAAGCTTCATCCGCCCGAGCGTGTGTCGAAAGTCCAGCAGCACGCGGTGCGCGGCCGGCCGCGCAACCATCCGCTCGCGCCAGGCGAGCAACCGGGGCGTCGCGGTTCCCATCGGCGCGCCCTTGCGGGCCGCGAAGAGCTGCGCCATCAGGAAGGCGATGTCCGCGTAGCTGTACGCGCCCGCGAGGTAGTCGCGACCCTCGAGCACGGCCTCGACGTCAGCGTAGTGGCGGTTGATCTCCGCGATCGCCTGTAGCGCCGGCGGCTCGGTCCAGCGGCCCTCGAGGCCCATCAGGCGAATCACGGGCGGGAAGAACACCTCGTCCGACCAGAGCTCGCGCTGGCGTGCCGCCGCGCGCTGAGGCACACCGGCTGGCCACAGCGGCGGGTCGGGCTTCAGGTCCTCGAAGTACTCGAAGATCTGGGTGGAGTCGAAGAGCTCGACCGGGCCGTGCAGGAGCACGGGCACCTGACGCTTGGGGTTCACGCGCAGGACGTCCGGGTGCTTGGGCTCGTAGCGGTGATCGTCCGTGAACGGCACCATCACGACCTCGACCGGGAGGCCCTTTTCATGGGCGGCGATCTCGGCCTTGGCGCCGAACATGCTGAGCGGGCCTGAGTAGAGCGTCATGCGTGTCACGAAGCACCTCCCGTGGCGGGGACTCTAGCGCAGCCGCGAGGGTTCCCGGCGGGAGCCCGCATTCGAGTACTCTTCGACGGGACGCTGGCCCCCCGGCGCCGCCCCGGATCCTGCCCGTCCTTGCCTGGAACCGCCATGGCCGCCAAAGCACCGACCCTGATCGAATCCCGCCGTGCGCAGATGTTTCCGATCCTGGAGCCGGACGAGATCGAGCGGCTCCGCCGGTTCGGCGAGGTGCGTTCGTACGCCAAGGGCGAGGCGCTGTCGCGAGTGGGCGAGCCCGGGCATGGACTCGCCCTCATTCTTTCCGGGCGGGTCCGGATCAGCCAGTCGAGCCAGCTTGGAGCCACTGAAGCGATCACGACGCACGAGCCCGGCGGCTTCATGGGCGAGCTCGCGCAGCTCTCGGGAAGACCCTCGCTCGTCGATTCGATCGCCGAGGAGCCGGTCGAGGCACTCAGGATCCCGCCCGAGCGGCTGCGTGCACTCCTGATCGCGGAAGCGGAGCTCGGCGAGAAGATCATGCGGGCGCTGATCCTGCGCCGCGTCGGACTGATCCAGTCGGGCGCCGGGGGGCCCGTGATTGTCGGACGCCGGGGCAGTGGCGACGTGCTGCGCCTCGATGGCTTCCTGTCCCGGAACGCCCATCCGCACACGCAGCTCGACCCGGACGTCGACTCGTGCGCGCAGACGCTGATCGAGCGCTTCCACGTCGATCCGGGCCAGCTGCCGATCGTGCTCTGTCCCGGCGGGCAGCTCCTGCGCAACCCCACCGAAGCGGAGCTCGGTCGCTGCATCGGGCTCGTGAGACCCATCGATGCGAGCCGTACCTACGACGTCGTCGTGGTCGGCGCGGGTCCCGCCGGCCTCGCGACCGCGGTGTACGCCGCATCCGAAGGGCTCTCCGTGCTCGTACTCGACTGCCGCGCGTTCGGCGGCCAGGCGGGCGCCTCCGCGCGCATCGAGAACTACCTCGGCTTTCCCACCGGCATCAGCGGCATGGCGCTGATGGCGCGCGCCTACAACCAGGCACAGAAGTTCGGCGTCGACATGGCAATTCCCGACGAGGTGCGTGGGCTCGATCCGATCGGCGCAACGGGCACTCGGGCGCTGCGGATGCGGCTCGGCAACAACGAGTCCGTCACGTCGCGCTCGGTCGTGATTGCGAGCGGCGCGCGTTACCGGCGCCTCGACGTCGCCAACCTCGACAGCTTCGAGGCCTCGAGCGTCCACTACTGGGCGTCGCCCCTCGAGGCCCGGCTCTGCTCGGGCCAGGAGATTGCGCTGGTCGGCGCCGGGAACTCCGCGGGCCAGGCAGTCGTCTACCTCGCGGCGCACGTCGCGAAGGTCTGGCTGATCGTGCGCGGAGCTGACTTGAGCGCCAGCATGTCGCGCTACCTGATCGACCGGATTGCCGGGCTCCCGAACGTCACGGTCGTGACCGAGACCGAGATCTCGGGCGTTGAGTCCGCGAACGGCCAGCTCGAGGCGGTGCGCTGGAAAAAACGCGGATCCGACGAGGAGGTCCGCCGGCCCGTGCAGCACCTCTTCCTCTTCATCGGTGCGGACCCGAACACCGACTGGCTCGCCGACTCGGGCGTCGAGGTCGATGCGCACGGCTTCGTGCTGACGGGGCGCGACGTCGGCAGTGACCGGCGCGCGCTCGAGACGAGCCGCACCGGCGTCTTCGCCATCGGCGACGTGCGCGCGGGTTCGATCAAGCGCGTGGCGGCCGCGGTCGGTGAGGGCGCGCAGGTCGTCGCGACGCTGCACGCCTTTCTCGCCGAGCCCGATCAGCGCGCCCGCCGCGGGTAACGCCCGGGCGTCAGCGGGTCATTTCGGCCAGATCGTGAAGTCGCGGTGCGCCTCGCGGCGCACGTTTCCCTGCATCGCGCGTAGCGCCGCGTTGAGCTCAAGGAGCTCGCCGCGACCGAGCTCGAGCGCGTGCTCATCGGGCTGCGTCACCGTGCCGACGGTGTAGTCGAGGAAGGGCGTGCGGCGTTCCTCGATGTGATTGCCGAGGATGTGCGCGACGAGCTTGCCGTCGGTGAAGTCGACGAGCCGCTGCACGCTCGCGCTGAACGCCGCGGCGTCGCGCACATAGAGGCGCCCGGGGTAGAGCGTGTCGCCGGTGAAGAGCACGGCGGTCGAGCGGTCGTAGACGGCGATCGAGGACGGCTCGTGCCCCGGGATCGCGATGATGTCGAGCACGCGATCGCCGAGATCGTAGGTCACCGGCGTCGCCGGCCAGTCGCGAAACCCGAAGAACGCCTGCACGGCGGCCGGCGACAGGTCGACGACGGTCGTCGCGGCGCGCGCACGGAAGGCCGCGTCGCCCGAAGTGTGATCGCCGTGCGCGTGGGTGTGCGCGACGACGAGCGGCGGCGCCGCGCGGCCGCGCCGGTGGCTCCATTCGGCCATCACGCGATCGACGACCTCCACGACATCGGTCTCGCCGGCACCGGTGTCGAGGAGCAGCGCCCGCTCCTTGCCGAAGAGCAGGAACAGGAACGGCTTCTCGTAGTTCGAGCAGCCGGACTCGCGCAGCAGCAGGAGATCGTCGTTGTAGGCGTGCACGACGAATTCGGGCTTCGCCGGGCAGGTGGGTCCGCTGACCGGCCAGGTCTTCGGGAGCACGCCCGCGCGGATGCCACCGCCGTCGGGCTCCGCCGCCTGCGCGAAGGCCGCGGCCGGAAGCCCTGCGCCGATTGCCGCGAGCAGGATTGCGGCCGCGATGCGACGTCGAAACTGAAGCCGGGAGACGCGCATCGGGTTCACCGCGGGACGAGGTGGAGCGTCCGCTCGGTCGCCTTCGCGACGGCGGGCTTGGTGTAGGCGAGCGGAAAATACTTGCCGTCGAGCCAGAGCGGAAAGAGGTCGCGGTAGTGCGGGCTCGACCAGTCACCCGATTCACCCGGCGTGTTGACCGCCACCGATTCGTCCCAGTTGCCGACGTCGAGCACCATCCGGAAGGAGGCGCCCGATTCCAGCCGGAAGTCCTTGGCGTGGTAGTAGGCCGCGCCCACGGTGCTGCCGTCGCCCGCCTTCGGTGCGGGCCCGACGGTCATCGCGCGCTGGTTCGCGCCGTCGGCGAGCCCGGCGAGCGGGTGGTCGAGCCGCACCGAGGCGAGTTGTCCCCACTGCCACTGGGAACGGTCCGGTCCGAGGCGGCCGCTCGTCTCGGTGAGTGCCTTCGCGAGCGTCTCGAGCACGATCGCATCGCGCGCCTCGATCGGGTTGGGACCGAGCCGCGCATCGGGGTGCTCCATCAACCCGAGTACCACCGGCTCCGCGCCCGATGAATACGCGCGCAGGCTCGCGGCGATGGCGGGGACGGCGCGGGCGAACGTGCCCTGCGCCAGGTAGTGGCTGATCCACACCTCGAAGAGCGCGGCCTGTGGACTCTCGGCGGTTGCACGGCCGTCCCAGGCCGCGAGCCAGGCGACTGCGTCCTTGAGTACGGGGTCGGTTGTCTGGACCGACTTCAGCACTGCGACCAGACGCCGGCCGGGAATCGTGAGGTAGTCGTTCTGCAGCGCCTCGGAGTCCCGGATCGAGACCTTCGGCAGCGCATCGAGCACTTCCGAGATGCGTTCGAAGCGATCGCCCTGGTACCAGGTGAAGCTCACGCGTCGCTCCTGGTAGGGATAGTCCTGCGGGAGGTTCAACTGGTTCGCCGTCGCGACGTAGCGGCGTGCGGGGTCGACCTCGGACGGCAGGAGGCTCCGGTCCATGATGCCGTCCCACTCGTAGCGCCCGTCGCCCGGGAGTGGCAGCAGGCCGTCGCTCGTCCGCCGCACTGGCACGAAGCCCGACGGGAACCAGCCGATCTGGCCGGTGGTGTCCGCGAAGATCTGGTTCTCGCCAGGCTCGCCCCAGTACTTGAGCGCGTCCGTGAACTCAGCGAGGTTCTTGGCCTCGAGGTAGCGCATCGAGGCGAAGTAGGGCGCCCCGCCCGTGCCGAGCCAGGTGGCGCGGACGGCATACGCACGGTGATGCTCGACATCCTCCATCACGACGGGGCCGTGCCGCGTGAACTTGAGCTCGACGTCGGCGTCGGGGGCACCGCGCACCTTGAGCGCCTCGTGCACGACGCGCATCGCCTCCCAGCCGCCCTGGTAGCGGTACTCGCTGGGGTTGGCGGGATTCGTGTCGTAGACGTAGAGGTCTTCCTGCGCGATCGGGAATACCGTGAGGCCGAACGCGATCCGGTCGTTGTGACCGATCGAGATGCCGGGGAGCGCGGGCTCGCCCGCGCCGATCACGTCGAGGCCGGGAGCCGAGAGGTGCACGAGGTAACGCAGTGAGGGAACCTCGTCGCTGCGGTGCGGATCGTTCGCGAGGATCGGGCGTCCCGTCGCGGATTTCCCGGGTCCGACGACCCAGTTGTTGCTGCCCTGCATCCGCTCTTCCACGTTCGCGAGGGCGAGCGGCGCAGGCATTCCCGCGTCCGCCGTGGCGGCGTCGGGACCAAATCTGACGTGCTTCTGCGCCAGGTGATACTGGTCGAGCACGTTTCCGGGAATGCTGCACAGATCGAGCCCTTCCGGTACGACCGGCTTCCAGGCCGGTTCCACCGGCAAGAGGAGATCCGCGGCGTCGAGTCCCGCCTGGCAGGTGGCTTGCGCACGCATCAGCTGCAGGCCCACGCCCACGACCAGGCCGTGATTGCGGATGCGAACGACATCCTCCGCCTTCCAGAACGCAGGCTCGTACCCGGCGAGCTTGAACTCCGCAGGCAGCCGCGCGGGATCCCGGCGTGTCGCGGCAACGTAGGCATTGATCCCCGCGACGAACGCCTCGGCGCGCGGTCGGGCGGTTGGTCCGTAGGCGGCCCATTCCTTGTCCAGGTCACCGCGATAGACGAAGAGCCGGATTGCTCGATCCTGCGCGGTGTACTTCGCTCCGAGTGCGGCGCCGATCTCACCGAGGCCGCTGCGGCGCCAGAGGTCGATCTGCCAGAGCCGGTCGCGCGCGGCGTTCCAGCCCTGCACGAAGAACGCATCGTGCTTCGTCTTTGCGTAGATGTGGGGGACGCCCCAGTGATCGATGCGGATCTCGGCCGGGGCATCGAGGCCCTTGAGCACGGTGCGGCTCTGGCTCGGTGGACTGGCCGCGAATGAAAGAGTGGTCGTCAGGACGCCGAGGATCAAGGTCACCGGCACGATGGGCTTCACGTCGCACTCCCCCAAGGTTCTTTGGCTGGTTACCGGATCCGGCGCGGTGGGTTGCCGTATCCCCGCGCGCCCGATTGTATCGCCTCGGGAGCGCGGGACCCCGGTCCGGCTTCAGCGCGTGGCCGCCATCCAGCGATCGCCGAGCTGGGTGATCGCGACGCCGGCGACGACGACGAGGAGGCCGATCGCGCGAATCGGCGTCAGGGGCCGAAGGGCCGCACCCGCGAATGCGAAGTGGTCGATCGCCGCGGCGGTCAGTAGCTGCGCGGAGACCGCGAACAGGATTGCGTTGCCGATGCCGAAGCGCGGTGCCAGGAACGTGATGCTGACGACGTAGAAGCTCACAATCAGTCCGCCCGAGTACTGCGCTAGCGGTACGCGCGCGAGCACGGCAAGGTCCGGAACCCGGGTCGAGGTCACGAGCGCGAGGAGGAGGGCGGCGCCGAAGCCGACCGCAAACAGCGTGACGGTCGCAAAGACCGGGCCACCGGTTGCACGCGCGAGCCCCGCGTTCAGGATGCCCATGACCGGGATGAGCGCCCCAGCGACGAAGGCCCAGAGCGCGAATGAGACGTTCAGCATGCGGCTTCCCCTCAGCGTGGGCGCCGCGGCCGGACGCCGGCGGCACCCGGGCAGTTTAAAGGGAACGGCGCGGTGCCGCTCGAGGCAGCCGGCTGTCGGCGTGCGTCAGCCCCAGATCCGGGTGAGCGCCGCGATGAAGTTCAGGCCGAGCACTTTCTCCGCGACCCGCGCGGAATAGCCGTGCTTCAGGAGCGCATCGGCGATCACCTCGGAGCGTCGCGGGGTGTTGAGGCCGATCACGTACATCGGGCGGTCCTCCTCGGGCGCGGCGACGCCCGCCTTCTGGCGGTCCTCGGTCATCTTCCGGAACGCTTCCATTCCCTTCTCCGACAAGTCCCAGGGCTCGAGCCCGGAGTCGCTGCCGATGCCGACGTGGTCCTCGCCGCAGATCTCGAGCGCATGGGTCAGGTGCGCAACGTAATCATCGAGCGTCGGCTGCTTCGGACTCGCGGTCAGGTAGGGCAGGTCATAGATGCCGACGCAGCCGCCCTTGTCGGCGACGGCGCGCAGAAGTGCATCTGGCTTGTTGCGCGGGTGCGCGTGCACCGCCGTGACGCCTGCGTGCGTGATGAGCACGGGCACCGTCGATGCCGCCAGTACGTCGGCGGACGTCGCCGCATTGGCATGGCTGATGTCGATCGCGATGGCTTCCTTGTTCATCGCGGCCACCGCCTTGTGGCCGAGCTCCGTGAGGCCGGTCGGCGGGTCTGCCATGACGCCGGCGGCGAAGGGCGAGGTCTTGTTGTAGCTCAACTGCATCACCCGGACGCCGAGGTTCCGGAAGAGCTCGATGCGCTCGAGCTTGCCGTCAAGCATGTTCGTCGACTCGAACGAGAACACGATGCCGAAGCGCCGCTCGCGCTTGGCGCGCTCGAAGTCGGCGGCGGCGCGCACCTGCAGGAAGAGGTCCGGCACCGCCTCGATCAGCCGCTGGAAGTAGGCGATCTCGGTGATTGTGTCCTCGAAGGATTCGCCGCTGCCACCGAGGGAGGTCTTGACCGCGGTCACGCCGCTGTTGCGGACCATGTCGGCGAGTGCGGCGGGGTACGGGAGGTCATCGGGCAGGGGCGGGGCGAGGTTCGCGTCGAATACGAGCGCCCGCTCATATATAGAGTGTGCCTCCGCCGAGACCCCGGGCGCCGGCGCCGCCGCGAACAACGGACGCGCCGCGAACGGGAGAACGGCGGCACCCAGCACCGGAAACAGCTGCCTGCGATTCATGAGTCGATCCTGAAATGACGTTGCGCGAAGACGCCCGGCGCAATGTAGGCCACCGACTCGCCGCTTGGCAAAAAAACGTCCCGCACGGGCACGAGCCGCGCACGCGCGTTCCGCGCCAGGATAATCGCCATCCGTCCAGCGAATGCGTGGCAGGCCGAGCGACCCGCGCACGCGGATTCGCGCGGTGATACGACATATGCGACCGCGGGATTTTGATCCGGTTGACATATCCGCGACTGCTGCAAGCGTTGTGAACCCGGTCACGCGATCTTCGTAAGGTGTCACTGTTTCGCGACGGGCTATCAGGCATAACTGCATCCGAGCACGTGCTCTGCAGCAATCGCGGGTATTCGCCATGTCGTTCCAGACCCAGCCTTCGCGCTGGCGCTTCGTCGTCGCGGCGATCGGCACGGCCCTCTCCGTCGTGCTCGTCCTTCGGGGCGCAGGTTCGCAGCCCGCTTCGAACGTAGACGCCTCGCTCGCGCGGGCCAGCCACGCGCACACCGCGCACCTCTTCATCGTGCAGGCGGATACCGCGATCGACGCGGCGGAAGCCGTTCGCCACGTGGGCGGCGACATCCGCGGCGAAATCGCGATCATCAACGCCGTTCAGGCCTCGCTCGACGAGCAGGCCTTCAACGCGCTCAAGGACGCGAACCAGCCGCACGTCCGCGTCTACCCGGACATGCCCGTACGCGCGAGCTCGGTCGCGACAACGGCGCCGGAGACCTACTACCCGAGCGAGGTCGCGGCCTCGGACCTTCATGCCGGCGGCATCACCGGTCGCGGCGTCACGGTTGCCGTGCTCGACTCCGGCCTCTGGAGCCAGCATGGGCCGCTGCAAAGCGCCCCGAACGAGACCGCGAGCCGCGTGCTCGCGCAGTACGACGTGATCGGCGCGCGCCAGCCGACCGCACTCGCGGCGCTGCCGCTCCTAACGAGCTACGCCGCCAACATTGACGACGCGTTCGGTCACGGCACGCACGTGTCCTCGATCATCGCGAGCAGCGCCCTTGCCTCGACCGGTCACTACCAGGGCGTCGCGCCGGGCGTGAACCTCGTCTCCGTCCGCGTGCTCGACAGCACCGGTGCCGGGCGCTACTCGGATGTCATCAAGGGCATCCAGTGGGTCGTGGGCCAGAAGCTCCGCTACGGCATCCGCGTCCTCAATCTCTCCCTCGGCTCGCCGCCGCGCTCGGCGTACTGGAACGATCCGCTCGACCAGGCGGTGATGGCAGCGTGGGCGTCCGGCATCGTCGTCGTCGCCGCGGCGGGCAACCGCGGTCCCGATCCGATGACGGTCGGCGTGCCCGGCAACGTGCCGTACGTGATCACCGTCGGTGCCGTCACCGACAACTACCACCCGATGCAGCCGAACCAGTACCGGCTCGCGTCGTTCTCATCCGCGGGCCCCACCTTCGAGGGCTTCGTGAAGCCGGACGTCGTCGGCATGGGCGGGCACATCCTCGCCTACGCGCCGACGAACGGCACGCTCGCGAAGGAGTTCCCGCAGTGGGTCGATGCGCAGCACAGCGACTTCACGATGTCGGGTACGTCCCAGGCAACGGCCGTCGTCAGCGGCGTGGTCGCGCTGATGCTGCAGGTGAACCCGCTCCTGACCCCCGACCAGGTGAAATGCCGGCTGATGTCGAGTGCGCGCCCGGCCGTGAACTCGAACGGTTCGCTCGCCTACACGGTGTTCCAGCAGGGCGCCGGCCTCGTGAACGCGCACGGCGCCGTCTACAGCACCGCGAGCGGCTGCGCGAACCGCGGGCTCAACGTGCTCCTCGACCTCGCGCGGCTCAAGCACTTCGGCGGGCGCGCGAACCAGAACGCGGCGGGCGACTTCTACATCATGTCCGTCGGCCCGGCCTCGGGGCGGCCGGCACCGCTCGGCGGGCTCGGGACGATCGTCGGCAACCTGCCGCTCGTCGGCACGCTGCTCGCTGGCCTGCCGCTCGTCGGCGACGGTCTCCTCTGGAACGGCACCTACACGGCGGGAACCGGCTACACGTGGAGCGATGGCTATACGTGGAGCGACGGTTACACCTGGAGCGACGGCTACACGTGGAGCGATGGCTATACGTGGAGTGACGGCTACACGTGGAGCGACAGCTACACGCCGACCGACGGCAGCGCCGGCGTCGCCGTGCCGGCCCAGCAGTAGCCGATGCCGCCTCGCCCCCCGCAAGCGAGCGGACGCCTTTCGGCCGTCGCCGCGGTGGCGGCGCTGCTGCTCGCGGTCGTCAGCGTGCCGGCCGGCGCGGCGGTGCCCGTGCCGCCCGCGCGGCCGATGTACTTCGAGCACCTGACGACGCGCGACGGTCTGTCCCAGGGGACGGTCCAGAGCATGCTGCAGGACTCGCAGGGCTACCTGTGGCTCGGCACGGAGAGCGGCCTCGATCGCTACGACGGTTACTCGGTGCGCGAGTACCGGCGCGAACGCGGCATCGAGCACGCGCTCGCGAATGACTACATCTGGGGGATTGCGGAGGACGCGGACGGCGATCTGTGGCTCGCGACCGACGGCGGCGGCGTCGAGCGGTGGGATCGCAAGACCGATCGTTTCGAACAGTTCCGCCACTCGACGACCGACCCTGAATCGCTGGCGAGCGACGCGACCCGGGCCATCCTGATCGATGCGGCGGGTCGCGTCTGGATCGCGACCCAGGGCAGCGGCGTCGACGTCCTCGATCCGCACTCGGGCTCGGTCCGGCACTACCGCCACAACGACCGCGACGCGACCTCGCTCGCCGCGGACGCGGTGTTTGCGCTCTACGCCGACCGGATCGGTCGCATCTGGGTCGGCACCGACGCGGGCCTGTGCCGCTACGAGGCTTCCTCCGACCGGTTCGTGACGGTTGCCAGCGGTCCCGGTGCGGCCGGCCTCAGCGATCCGCACGTGCGTTCGATCCGCGAGGACCACGCCGGCACGATCTGGATCGGCACGAACGGCGGCGGCCTCAACCGCTTCGAGCCCGACTCGGGCCGAGTCACCGTGTACCGCCACGATCCGAAGGACGCGAACTCGATCAGCCACGACCGGGTCCGGGCGCTCCTCGAGGACGCGGCGCATCGCCTGTGGGTGGCCACGGCCGACGGGCTCGACCTCTTCGACCGCGATACGGGCTCGTTCGTCCGCTACGGCAACGATGCGGAGAATCCGCAGAGCCTGCGTGCGAGCTACGTGATGTCGCTCTACCAGGATCGCGGCGGGGTCCTCTGGGTCGGCACGCGCGGCGGCGGCGCGAGTCACTGGAACCCGCGCAGCTGGTCGCTCGGCCACTACCGCACGGCCGCGTTCCGTGACACCCAGGTCAACGCCTTCGCCGATAACGGCGCCGGCACGGTCTGGGTCGGGACCGCGGGCTCGGGTCTCGTCGAGATCGACATCGGCCACGGCCTCGAGACGAACCTCCGCTCCACCGGCCCGGGGCGCACGCATCTCACGGATGATCGCGTGATGGCGCTCCTCCACGACGACGGCGTCCTCTGGATCGGCACGATGGCCGGCGGGCTCGACCGGCTCGACCTCAGCTCCGGCACCGTCCGCGCCTTCCGCTTCTCGCCTGCCGATCCTGCGTCGCTCCCGGCGGATGGCGTGATGACGCTGTACAAGGATCGCCTCGGCACGCTCTGGGTCGGCACCTTCGGTGGCGGCCTCGCCAGCATCGACCGGACGACCGGGGTCATCACGCGCTACCCGCACAACGACGACCACGGCCGCTCGCTGAGCAGTGGCCGGGCGAGCGCGATCGTCGAGGACACGCTCGGCAACCTCTGGATCGGCACGGCGGGCGGCGGACTCAACCTCCTCGACCGCAAATCCGGGAAGGTTCACGTCTACCGCCGCAGCGACCGCGACGCGACCAGCCTCAACGATGACACGGTCTATGCGCTGCACGTCGACCACCAGGGGCAGGTGTGGGTCGGCACCGCGGGCGGCGGCCTCGACCGGGTCATCGGCACGTCGGCCGATCCCGAGCACGTGCGCTTCGAGAACCTGGCGGGTCTCGCGCGGATGCCGAGCCAGGTGGTCTGG
>CAYNCY010000028.1:0-16114 GCA_964395195.1 uncultured Steroidobacteraceae bacterium | reverse complement strand
ACCGATCACGGGCCAGGTCGTGCCCTGCGCCGCGTGCACGGGGCTCGGCGCGGTCGTGAATCCGGTGCCGAGGCCGCCGCCCAGCTGGCCGACCATCACGAGCGACGTCGGGATGCCGTTGGGCGTCGTCGCCCCGGTGGGCGTGAACGAGAGGCCGTTGCCCAGCGTGATCGTGAGGTTGGTGCTCGAGACGCCCGGGGCGCTCTCGGTGTAGGGCACCGTGATGACGACCGGCGACCACGCGCCGCCCGCGTTCGGGTTGGCCGCCGCACAGGTCGCGCCGGACGATGCCGTGCACTGGTAGCCCCACATGTTCACCGTCTGCCCATCGGGCAGCAGTGTCGTGCTGGGCGCCGCGGTCAGGCTGACGGTCTGGGCCGCGCTGGCGTGGCTCGCGAGCAGGAGAACACTGGCGACAAGCGCTGAGTAGAGCGGGCTCGCCTTGGATGTAACGGTTCGCATCTCGATTCTCCTGAAGGTCACAGCGACTCGTCGATTAAGTACGCGCGGGGATCGACGAGCATCATCATCATCATTCCGCCGGGAAACACGTTGTCCGTGGTGATCTCGCGCTCGTTATGCGAGTGCCACATGTAGGCATAGCCCGCTTCGGTCGACGGCGAGTTCGCGATGGTGCCGGCCGGCGGGATGGGCGTGACGCCCATCGAGCGGGCGTTCGCATCGGGGCCGAAATACGGGCTGCCCGAGTACCAGGGGCCGTTCAACAGGATGTTCGGATCCGGCAGCGTGATCGGGCCACCGCTCGCGACCTGGCCGAACGGCGCCTTCTCCAGCGCCTTGTTGTGGTCGCCGCACCACTCGTAGTAGTTCGGCGCGCTCGGGTTGCTCGTGAAGTAGCCGTTCGCGTCCGGGATGCAGTGGCTCGGGTCGTTCTTGTAGCCGTGACCGAACACGTCCCAGTTCAGGCCCTTGCCCGTCCAGTAGAAGATGCCGTCCATCGTCATGCCCGGCGTGGTCGTGGTCGTGAACATCAGCGGGCCCGCGGGCTGCGCGCCGGTCGGGTCCAGCAGCAGGTTCGCGTCGCGCGCGATCACGCGGACGTGGTTGGCGTGCTCGTGGAAGGGATGCTGCCAGCGGCCCTGGCCGATGATGCGCACCAGCGTGAGCTCGCCCGGGTGCATGTGCGGGTTGCCGTTGTACGGCTGGTACGGGTACATCGGCGCGTAGTTCGGGTCCATGTCGTCCGGCATCGACCGGCCGTTGACCATGTAGTAACCCGGCGCGTACGGCTCGGTGGCGACGACCAGGCAACCGGTGGCCTGCGTGCACTGGCTGCCAACCGGCTTCGCCTGGTCGGCGAGCACCTGCTGCTCGGCGAGGTTGTGGATGTTGTCGTCCATCTCCGAGAACTGGAACAGGTACTCGCGGTCGTAGCAGCTCGACTTGTGGTTGTACGCGGACGCCGCGAGACGGAAGTCCGCCTCGCTGTTGGCGGCCTTCGCGGCATTGTTCTGCGCCTGGACGCCCGAGGTGCACTCCGCCGGGACGTTCGCCGCCTTCGGCAGCACGATCAGGGCGCCGTAGAGGCCCATTTCGACCTGCAGGTCGCCCTGCGTGCCGCTGTAGTACGAATGCGTCCCGGGACCATTTGCCGTGAACGTGTAGGTCACGGTGTTGCAGGTGCCCGCCGTGCCGTTGCCACCGAGCGGGCTCTGGCAATACGCGGCGTTCGGCGCTTCCTGGACGAGCAGCCCAGGCGTGCCACCGGTCGCCGTGACCGCGAAGCCAGGGAACACGATCGAGGTGGCGCCGGCTGCGCCCGGCAGGTTGTTCGTCAGCTTCACGGTGACGACGTCGCCGTCGGTGACGATCAGGGTCGGGCCGGGCAGCTGGGCGGTCGGACAGGTCCAGGTGCCCATCTGCACGCTGGACGGCGCGTAGCCCGCGGGCGCCGCCGAGCAGCCGTACCCCCACGAGTACACGGCCTTGCCGTTCGGTTGCGTGATGCGCATGGAATCCACGCTCAGCGCGAAGCTGGGCCCGGTGATACCGGGTGCCGCCGCGTGCGCGGGCAGTGCGAGGAACGAGCCGGCGGCCAGCGTCGCGCCCGTGAGGATCCGGCCGAGCAGAGACTTGGTATTGATCGCGCGCATCGCTGCTCTCCTAGATCTGGCAGATCTTGGTCATCGGATCGACCGAACTACAGATGTTGACCTCGGTCATCAGGCCGCCGAAGTTCTCGGCGTCGTTGGACAGATGGTCGAGGTTGGGTGTGTACAGGAAGAACTTCTGGCCAGCCGCCAGGTGGGTCGCGTCCAGGATCACGTCGATCGACTCGCCGCCGGCGAGCGTGATCGAGTTCGTCTGGTACGCCAGGTTGTTGCCGGCCAGGTCACGCAGCAGCCGCGCGTTGAGTCCGATGACGGTCATCGGCACGCCGAGCGAGGCGAGCGTGGCGTACTCGCTGACGCTGAGGTCGGAGATCCTGAGCAGCGCCTTGCCGCCGGCCGGGATGTTGATGACCGACGGAACGGGCTGCGAGGCGTGCTCCGTGCCGTCCGTCGACTGCGTGGTCATCGGGCCCGGGATCACGGTGCCCGCGGCCACCGTCGCGCACGGCGTCACCGTGTTGCCGCTCGAGTCGGTCCGCGTGAACGGGTCGGTCGGGCCCGAACACGTGTAGCCACCGACGGTGTCCGGGTAGCTGCGGCCGCTCAACAGGAAGTACTTGTCCTTCATGTCGTTGAACGACTCGGGGTTGAAGGTCATCCCGACGAAATGGAAGTTGGGATCGAAGCCATGGATCTGCAGCGGATACTCGACGTCGTAGTACGTCGAGCCATCGCCGTCGTTGTACGCGTAGTTGTACTTGGCACCGGCATTCGGAGCGGCGCCAGCGGTCGCGCGGGCGGCGCCGTTGTCGACGGCCGGAATCGGCGTCGTGCACAGGATGTCGCCGCGGCAGCCCTTGCGGAGGTTCTCGTACGTCGTCCAGTCGGCGGGTTTGTTCGGATCTTTAACCAGGCCGCCCGCGGGGTTCGACTCGTACTGCATCAGCGCGGCGAACAGCGATCCGGTCACGCGATTCTGGCGCGGGCGGACGTAGAGCTGGCCGACCATGCCCATCTGCAGGTGCTCGGGCGGTGCGATGTGGCAGTGCCAGAAGTACGTGCCGGCATCGGGTGCGAGGTAGTAGTAGCTGAAGCTGCCGCCGATCGTGATCGCGACGGAGGCGTCCGGCACACCGTCATAGAACGCCGAAGCGTTCGGGTAGCCGTGGAAGTGAACGGTGTGCTGCTCGAAGAGGTCGGGCCGCATGATCATGCCGACGTTCGTCAGCGTGAGGAACAGCTCGTCGTCCTCGTCGATGGCGATCATCGGCGCGGGCTGGTTCGCGTTCATGACGCCAACGTCCATGATGGAGCGCGCGTCGACGTGACCATCGAGCAGCGTGCCCTGGTAGGTCCAGAGGACGCCGCCATCGTTGAGGTTCGTCAGCGTCGGCTGGCTGCCGCCCGCCGTTCCCGCGGAGGTCGCGACGAAGAGTCCGTCGACCGAACCGGCAACCGCGGGATCGGCCTTGGTGCGCACCGTCGAACCGATCACGTACGGGTTCCCCGGGGTCCAGGGATCGATGCCGTAGACGTCGGGCGTCAGGCCGATCGCGCCGTTGAACGCGAAGTTCGCGTCCGGCATGCCGACCAGCGTGCCGACGCCGGTCGTGGAATTCGGGCCGTCCGGACCGAAGACCGTGTTGAACACGTCCTTCGTCTGGGTGCCCGGCAGGCCGTGATAGATCGAACTCAGGCCGGACAGCGGCCCGAAGCCGAACATGTAGATCTGGTTGCCGTCGCCCATGGTGGCGTATCCGTCGCCACCCGCGATTTGCTGGCACTTGATCTCGCCCACCGACGTACCCGTACTCGGGTGAAACGTCGTGTTCGTCGGGCACTGCACGCGGAAGCTTTGCGCCGCGGCGTCAACCCCAACGAACAGCAGCCCGAGGGCGGGCAGCAGGCGAAGAAGGCGCGAAATGCTCTTCATGTCGGGTTCTCCATCATCGCGTTACCTGGCGTCGATCCGGCCGGGAGCGCCGCCATTCGAGTTGGCCAATTCGATCCATTCAAAACCGTTGCGCATGACCGCTCCGCCGCCTAGCGCGCCGCGCGCAGGGAAGAGAAGTCGGGCAGCTCCGCGGCCAGCTCGTCAGCCGTCGCGAAGCCCTCAATCCGAACCCAGTCGCCACCCGGCGTGCGGCGAATCAGCGTCGCCGGCGAGTGATCCATCTTGTTGCCGCGGTAGACGTCGAAGGCCCGCTGCGCCACCTGACTCGCGGCGAGCGTGCCGGTGTAGTGCTGCCACGCGGGGCCGGCGTGAAACGTCTTGGCGTATTCGTGCAGGCGCGCGGGGTTGTCCTGCTCCGGGTCGATCGAGATCGACATCAGGTGCACGTTCCCGCTGTCGGCGCCGAGCCTGGCCTGCAGTTGGGACAGCGTATGGCTGATCATCGGGCACACCGTGGTGCAGCTCGTGTAGATGAACGCGAGCACCACCGGCCGGCCGTCGTTCATCTCCTCGTCGAGCTTCACGGTCCGGCCGTCGTCGCGCACCAGCAGAACGTCGGGGACGCGGTAATTCGCTGTGGAGCGCGTCGTCGCCGCGACGACCGCGTGGTGGTGCGCGTGCGGATCGCTGGCGTCGGGCGCCGCATGCGTCGGCGCCGCCACGATGGCGGCGACGGCACAGAAGCTAGCCCACGTTCCCCGCGACATTGTCGGAGTCATCCCCCATTCCCTATTGTTGCTGCTCACGAGCCGGCTCTAGTGCCGCTCGCGGCGTCCCCACGGTCACAAGATTCCGCCGAATGCGAGGCAACCGCGATTCGGTCAATCCTTCTGCAGTACGGGGTCGGTGACGTATGTCGAAGGTAGGTATTCACCCCATAGCGCCGCGCGCGAGATACCTGATGGGGCGATGCCCGCGCCGCGGCGGGCGCCGCGCCGGAACCGGCGTCGGCCGCATCGCGATGTGACGCGCGGCGGGGCCGCGGTGGCGCTCCGGGACCGGGCGCCGCCGTCCGCCTAGCGGCCGGCCCCTCTGGTCGCGGCTGGACTCTGGCCGGCAGGCAGCGGCGGTCGGGGGTCGAAGACGAAATTCCAGTCCGAGTACGTCTGCGCCTGGTCGAACATCGGATCGACGTCGTCGAAACCCGCACGCTTGAGCGGCATTCGCTGGGAAGCGCTCGCCACCCCCATCACGCCGCCGCCCGGGCCGGGAAGAATGATCCAGTTGGCCTCGCGCGTCATCGGATCGCGGTACACGCGGCGCAGGAAATGCGCGGGCGCCGGACCCTGGGTCGGCGCCGTGACCAGTTCCTCGAGCGTGAACGGATAGTGGCCCGTGTGGCGGTAGAAGCTCGCGATCGCGTCCCGGAACTGGTGCCCGATGAAAAGCAGCTCGGTCTCGCGCTCGCGCTGCGCGCTCGTGCTCGCCACTTCGCCCGCGGCGGCCAGCAGCACGCCGATCAGGGTGACGAGCACCAGGAGACCGAGGTAGGTAAAGCCGCCCGCGTACCCGCGCCTACCACGCCGCATAGGGCACGCCGTCTTCACCGGCGCCCTCCGCGCCGCTGTGCACGTCCTTGACGCCGTTGTCCTCGCCTTCCTCGGAATGCACGACGATCCAGCGCTCGGCGCTCTTGGCAATCGGATCCACCGGGATTGCACGCAGGTAGTGCTTCTCGACGAGCGCCGCCAGCGACTCCGGATACGCCCCCGTGTCGCCGTAGAACTTGTCGATGGATTCCCGCATCGAGGTGATGTCCTGGCGCAGCACCGCCTCTTTCGAGCGCTCGAGCGAGCGAAAATAGCGCGGCACCGCCACGGTCAGCAGCGTGGCGATGATGGCCATCACGACCAGGAGCTCGAGCAGCGTGAAGCCCGCCGGGCGCTTACCATTCACGGTAGGGCACTCCGTTGAGTCCGGTCTTGGACGAACGTGAGGTCACGTCGAACACGTCATCGCCGGGTTGCGGATCGTCGGGCGAGCTCGCGTAGGCGCGCGGCGCCCACGTGTCGGCCGCCGCCGTCGTCGAGTCGGGCCAGAACGGGTCGCGCGGAATCCGCCGCAGGAAATAGATCTTGACTCCTTCCTTCGGATTCGACGCGTCATCAACACCGTCGACCAGCGTCTGAAGATCCGGCGGGTACCCGCTCTTTTCCACTTCACGACGGATATGCCCGGAGTCCCAGGCGCGCTTGTAGGCGTCGATCCCCGTGCGGATGGTGCGCAGCGCCTGGCGCAGCTCCACCTCGCGCTCGCGCTGGAAGGCCAGCTGCGCCGAGGGGATCACCGCCGTCGCGAGCAGCGCCACGATCGCGATCGTGATCACGAGTTCGATGATCGTGAAGCCGCCGCTCAGGCGCGACGGAGGCAAGCGGCGGCGGACCGGCACGGGCATTCAGGCGCCTACTGCGTGACGACGATCTTGAGCGGTGTCGCCGGGGTCGCCGCCACGGCGGCACCGTCGACGCCGACGAGCACGACCTGGGTTGCGATCGCGAGGTTGGGCCGGGCGGTGACCGCCTTGAAGCGCAGATTGACGATGCTGCCGGAGGTCGCGCCCTCCCCGCCGGTGTCGAAGTCGACCTGCACGCCGCCCGCGCGCGAGTCGACCTTGGGCGAGCCACTGGCGGCGGCGAGTTCGCCGGCCTCGGCGCTGACCAGCTGGAGTGCCGTCGCATCGAACCGCACCTGCGCACGTACCTTCCCGAGCGGCTCACCCGCAGCGACGCGCACGGCGACGTTGATCTCGTCCCCCACCTTCGCGCTGTCGGGACCATCGATGCTGACGGACGCTTTGCCATTGGAACTCGCCGCCGAGACCGGCTTCACCTCGGCCACATCGGCCGAATCGGCGGTGGCGCCCGCGTCCTGACCGATCGCGGCCGGCGGCGTCGAGGCGACCGGAACGGCCACGGCGTCCAGGCGCGCCGGGGGTGCCTGCCGTTGCGCCGGGTACGGTGACCCCGACGACGTGCCACCGCCCGCCGAGTACGACACGGCGCCCGGCGTCAGCGGACCGGCGGCGGCGCCCGGTGCGACGGTCATGGCCGTGCCGGAGAACGGCACGGCGCGCGTTCCGGACTCCGTGCCGTAGTAGAACTCGGTCGTCTCGCTCGATGGACGGGTTTGCGCGCGAATGATGCGTGGCGTGATCGACAGGATGATCTCGCTCTTGTCGGTTTGGTCATTGCGAGACCCGAACAGGCGTCCAAGCAGGGGGATGTCGCCAAGCCCGGGAATGTGGCTCGAGTTGCGCGTCTCGTTGTCCTGGATAAGGCCGGCGAGCACCTGGGTCTCGCCATCGCGCAGCTCGAGCGTCGTGTTCGCGTTGCGAGTGCCGATCTGGTACGCAACCGTCGAGCCGCTCGCCGTGGTCACGTCCACTTCCTTGACAATCGAGCTCACCTCGAGCCCCATCTTGATCGCGACGTTGCCGTCGGCATGGATCGTCGGCACGACGTCGAGGGTCAGGCCGACGTCGAGGTACTGCACGTTGCTGGTCGAGTAGGCGCCACCGGTAGTCGAGGTGGTGCCCGAGGTGATCACCGGGACGCGATTGCCGATGAGGATCTTTGCCTTCTCCTTGTTCTTGGCGCGGATTCGCGGGCTCGCCAGCACGTTCGTCAGCCCGACCGTCTTCAGGAGGTCGAGGCTGACGCCGAGCGAGGAAACGGTGATCGAGCCGCTGTTCTGCTTGTGCAGGTCCGAGAGCAGCAGGCCCGTGCCGCCCGTCGCCGAGGTAGCGGCGAGCGCGACGTTGGTGGGGTAGTTGATGCCGAGCTTCTGCAGGTTGCTGCGCGTGATCTCGAGCACCTCGACTTCCATCATCACCTCGGCTTCGGGCACGTCGAGCGAGGCGACCAGCTTCTCCGCCATGCGCACGTGCTCGGGCGTGTCGCGCATCACGATCACGCTGGTGCGCTCATCGACGAACAGGGTCTTGGTCCCGAGCACGGTCTTGAGCAGCGTTTCGGCCTCCTTCGGCGCGGCGTTCGCGAGGTAGAACGTGCGGACGATCTCGTCCTGGTAGTCCTTCTGCTTGGCCGAGGTGTTCGGATAGATCAGCACCATGTTCTCGGACAGGACCTGCCGGGCGAGCTGGTTCTGCGCCAGGATGAGGTCGATCGCCGACTCGACCGGCACCTGGGTCACGAAGATCGTGGTCTTGCCGTCGCTCTTCACGTCCTTGTCGAAGATGAAGTTGACCCCGGTCTGGCGCGCCAGGACCTCGAACACCATTTTCGTGGGGGCATCCCGGAACTGGAGCGTCACGGGCCGGCTCTCGCTCGCCTTCAGACGTGGCGCGGCAGTCGTCGGCCCGCGGGCCACGTCGATGCGCGCCGTCAGGGCGATCGCGGCGGCGAAGCCCGGGTCCTCCGCCAGCACGGCGCGGGCCTCGGCCTCCGCGGCGTCGAGTCGACCGCTGGCGAGCAGCTTGTCGGCGTCGGCGACCTGCTGCACGTGATGACGGTCGGCCTGCACGCCCGCAAGGCCGTGCAGTGCGCGGTCGTTGCCGGGCTCGATCACGAGGACGCGCCGGTACTGCGCCTCGGCAGCGTCGGGTTGGCCGCTCGAGCGCGCGCTGTCGCCTGCAGAGACGAGCTGCTGCACCGCCGCTTCCTTGCGCGCGCGCAGGTCGAGTCGGTAGGTCAGGTTGCCCGGATCCGCCTTGACGGCCTGCTCGAGCTTGCCGATGCCCTCCTCGTGGGCGCCGTGGTCGAGCGCATCCAGACCGTCGCGGTGGATGCGGTCCGCCGCGCAGCTGGCGAGTGCCCCCGAGATGACGAGTACGGCGATGCGTTGCAGGGTCGGTTTCACGGGGCGGCTCCGGTCGGCAATGACTGGCGGATGTTGAGGGGCACGTAGTTGAAGGTGAGTTGGACGCCGGCGGCGTCCTCGAACCTGAAGACGCCGTCGAGGAGGTCGCCCACGTGGGCGTCGATGACGCGGTCACCCTTGGCGAGGAAGTAGACCGGGCTCTCACCCGCCGGCGCATAGCTGCCGACGTACGTGTACGGGAACGGCGGTGCCGTCGGCGCGGCCTGCGGCGCGGGCGGCGGCGGGGGCGGCGGCGGCGGCGCGACGTACCACGAGTGCGTCGCGAACAGGTCGTTCGCCTGCGTCGCTTGCGCGACGCGACTCGGCGCGGACGGTGGCGGGACGAGGTGCGGTGCCTCCACCCGCGTTGCCGCCCGCGCGTGCGCGTGCGCGAGCGCGACCGCGCGGGCGCGCGCCGCGGCGCGGAGGCCACTCGGATCGGACGCGTCGTGGCGCACGAACGGCAGGTACCCACCGAGCGCCGCCGCGAGCCCCGCCAGTACGACCAGCCCCACGACCGCGACCACGATGCTGCGGCGGCGCCGCGGCGTCAGGAACAGCCGCAGCGGCAGTCGGGTCAGGGTGAGGGCGGGAAGGCTGCTCACGGCGCGCTCCGGGTGAAGACCGTCATCCGGATCTGGGCCTCGACCGTCGGGTCGCCGATCGTCTTGCGCTCGAACGACAGGTTGCTGATCGCAACCGCCGGCATCGCCTGGAGCGTCGAATCGATGAAACCGCGCACCTGGGGATAGGGCCCGGTGATGGGAAACGACAGCTTGTAGCGGGTGAATTCGCCACTCTTCGTCGCGCTGATCTCGTACTTGCCCGTATCGAGCGTCAGGTGTGCCGCATCCGCCTGCTTGAGGAGCACGCCGAGCACCGCCGGCATGTCCGCGCGCGTCGGCAAGCTGCGCAGGGCGCGCAGCGGATCGCTTGTGGCCTCGCGCGGCCCCGCGCTCGCCTGCCTGTGCGCGCTCGCGATCTCCTGTCGCAGGCCGCTGACCTCGTCGACGACCTTCAGGTGCGTGGAGGCCACGAAGACCGCGCTCGCGATCAGGAGCCCGATGCCGATCAGCCCGGTCCGCCCCGTGCGGCCGACGAACCACCCGACCGCCGGCAGCCACTCGCTCGAGAGCCTGAGCCCGAAGCGGCGCAGTGGCACGAGCGCATCCGAGCGGCGCGTGCTCGGCGCAGCGACCGGGCGCGGGACCGGTGAATTGCGCACGACGATCGACGGCGCGGTGCTGCTGCCCTCGTTCACGTGCGCCACTCCGCCGCCAGCTTGATGCGAAACGGGTGCTCGGCATCGTCCTTCTTGCGCTCGTGGCTCTCGAGCATCGGGTAGCGAAGCACCTTGCTCTGCTGCAGGCGCTCGAGGTAACCGAACGCGTCGGCGAGCGAGCGCGCCTCGGCAGTGATCTTCACGACCCGCTTCTCGACGTCCGGCTCGACCTGCAGCAGGGAGATGGTCCCAGCCGAGTCGTGGCTCGCGGACTCGAGTTCCGCGAGCAGGGCCGTCCACGGGATCGAGAGTTCGTGCTGTACGGCGGCCGCGTCCTCCGCCGCCTTGACGTTGGCGGGCGCTGCGGGGCGGCGCGACTGGGAGAGCGTTCCGAGCTCGGCGTCGAGCTGACCGCGCGTCGCGAGTTCGCCGTTGAACGCGACGCCAACCGCAACGGCGGCCCCTACGCCGGCGACGCAGAGCAGCGCCCCTGCCACCCGTGCGCGGCGCGTCGGCTCCGCGAAATCGATGTAGATGCGGACGGGCGGTCTCACGCGTACACCCGCTGGAGCAGCGCGAGCTCGTGTGCCTGGTCGCCCGCGCCCTCCTCCGCCTCGAGCCACTCGAGCTCGGGCCCGGTGGCCGGCAGGCCGTGGCGCATCCAGATCGGTGCGTCGACCAGCATGCGGTCCGCACCGCCGCTCGCGCGCGTCAGTCGCCCGAACGCCTGCAGGCGCTCGAGCTCCACCATCCAGTTGGTCGACAGCCGCGCCATGTGCACCCGGTTCCAGACCCCGTTGCTGAGGTGGACCGCCGACAGCGAGCCGTCATCGAGGCTGACGAACCAGGCGTCGTCCGCCGGCAGCCGGTGGCGCCAGGCGTTGAACGCGACGATCAGCTGCGGCTGGAGCGAGGTCAGGCTGAGGCGCGCGATCGCGAGGGTGTCCTCGAGTTCCGTCCTGAACTGCGCGGGCATCGCGCAGGCCACGTAGGCGCGACCGGGCGGCGCGTCCGCGAGCGCGACCGGCCAGTCGGCGACGGCCTCGCCGTAGGTATCGCTCAGCACGTAGCGGGCGTGCGTCAGCTTGGCGGCCGCGTCGAGGCGCGTGCCGGGCCACGGCACGATTCCGTAGCGGGCCCACTGGTCCGAGACGACCACTCGCGCCGCCGCGTCCTGCCAGGTGGGTTCGCTCAGGATGTCCGCGAGACGCGCAAACGCCGAACGGATGTCACCGACGTGTCCGCCCGCAACGGCGACCTCCGTCGCGGCACGCACGCGCGGCTTGAGCCCGCGTTCCCGGCGTGCCAGCGCGATCTTGCGCGGCGCGACGTAAATCGCTACTTCATCACGCCAGAGCGGTGACACGATTGGCCTCCAGTAGAGTTGTCGTACCGCGTTGCACGAGTTCGAGAGCCGCGGCCCGCATGAGCTTTGCGCCACCCGCGGCCGCGAGTTCCTTGAGTCGACGGGCCGGCGCGCGCGCGACGATCGCCTCGCGCATCTCATCGTTGAGCACCAGGAGCTCGCCGATCGCCTTGCGGCCCTTGTAGCCGGTCCCGCGGCAGTGCGCGCAACCACGGCCGACGCGGAACTTCCAGTCGCCCACCGCCGGCACCAGCAGTTCGGACTGCTGGATCAGCTCGACGGACGGCTGGACGGGCTCAGAGCACTGCTCGCAGATCTGGCGCACCAGGCGCTGCGCGAGGATGCCGTTGAGAGCGGACACGAACGCGTAGGCGTCGACCTGCATGTGCGTGAAGCGGCCGAGCACGTCGAAGACGTTGTTGGCGTGCACGGTCGTGAACACGAGGTGGCCGGTGAGCGCGGACTGGATCGCGATCTGCGCCGTCTCAGGGTCGCGGATTTCGCCGACCATGATCTTGTCGGGGTCATGGCGCAGGATCGAGCGCAGGCCGCGTGCGAATGTCAGACCCTTCTTCTCGTTGACCGGGATCTGCAGCACGCCCGGGAGCTGGTACTCGACCGGGTCCTCGATCGTGACGATCTTGTCGTGGCCGGTGTTGGTCTCGGAGATCGCGGCATAGAGCGTGGTCGTCTTGCCGGAGCCGGTCGGGCCGGTCACGAGCATCATTCCGTACGGGAGCTGCGAGAGCCGGCGCAGGCGCCTGACGACCTCGTCGTCGAAGCCGAGGGCGTCGAGCCTGAGACCCTTGAGCTCGTCGGTCAGCGTCTGCTTGTCGAGGATGCGCAGCACCGCGTCCTCGCCGTGCACGCTCGGGATCACCGAGACGCGAAAGTCGATCGGCCGGCCCTTGAGCGCCAGCTTGAATCGGCCGTCCTGCGGGACGCGCCGCTCGGCGATGTCGAGCTCGCTCATGACCTTGATGCGCGAGATGACCTGCTCGCACAGCTCGCTGCCGCCGATCGTGGCGATGTGTATGAGCACACCGTCGACGCGGTAGCGGACCGCGAGTCCGCCGGGCCGGGTCTCGAGGTGGATGTCGCTGGCACCGACCTTGAGCGCGTCGTAGACGGTCGAGTGCACCAGCTTCACGACCGGGCTCGAGTCGGCGCTGATCGATGCGAGCGACAGGTTCTCGACGTCCGAATCGAGGACCAGCTCGCTGCCCGCCTGCAGCGCGGCGACGTCCATCGCGCTCAGGTCCTGCTCGTGCTTGGCGATGAACGCGGTGATCTCGGCCGCCGCGGCGACGTGCCAAGAGAACGTCTCCTGCACCTTGAGCTCGAGCCACGCCCGGAGATTCGTGTCGAACGGATCGCCCATCACGGCGAGTCGCTCGCTGTCGCGCTTGACGATGACGCAGCCGCGCTTCGACGCCTCGGCCGAGCTCAACAGCGAAAAATCCGGCTGCAGCGTCATCAGGGTCGCGCCGTTGAGCACCGGGAAGCGCAACTTGGCGCCGAGCGCGCGCGCGAGGTCATCGCCGTCGAGGCCGGTCAGCTCGGCAAGCCGCTCGATCGGCTTGCGCCCGGCGCCGGGCTCGAGCGCGCTGCGCATCGTCTCGTCGGCGATCTCGGCGACCGTGACCGCGGCCGGCTCGTGCGGCAGGGTGTCGGCGGCCGCACTCATCGAATGCTCCCGGCGAGCTCGAAGATCGGGAAGTACATCAGCACGACGATGCCGCCGATCACCAGGCCGATGACCGCCATCATCGCCGGCTCGATCAGCCGCGTGGCGAGGTCGACCCAGCGCGCGAGCTCCTCGTCGTAGAACGCGGCGATCCGCTCCATCATCTCGCCCATGTTGCCGCTGCGCTCGCCAACGCGCAGCATCCGCTCGGCGACCGGCGTGGTCAGCCCTTGCGCGGCCAGCGAGTCGGTCAGCGACTGGCCCTCGCGCACGGCGCGAGTCGCGGCGGTGAGCCGCGGCTGCGCATTCGCGGCGAGCAGGCCACGCGTCATCTCGAAGGCAGTCACGACCGGCAGGCCGCCGCGCAGCAGCATGCCGACCGTGCGATAGAGGCGCGCCAGCTGGTAGAGCTGCATCTGCTGCCCGATCGCCGGGATGCGCAGGAACGCGCGGCCGATCGCGGCGCGCGTCCCGGGACGCATCAACACGTAGCCGGCGGCGCCGACCGAGGCGAGGAAGCCGACGCCGACGGCGGCGCCGTGCGCCTCGAGCAGTCGGCCCCATTGCATCAGCATGCGCGATGCGAACGGCAGCTCGCCGCCCATCTCCTCGTAGATCCCCGAGAACCTCGGCACGACGTACGCGACGAGGAACAGCACCACCAGGCCACCCGCGCACAGCAGCACGGCCGGGTAGATCGAAGCGTTGATCAGCTTCTTCTTGAGGAGGTTGATCTGCTCCTGGTAGGCGACGTAGCGGCGCAAGGCCTCGGCAATCGCACCGCTGCGCTCGCTGGCACGGACGGTGGCGACGTAAAGGGTCGGGAAGCTGCTCGGGAACTCGGCGATCGCCACCGGCAGGCTCTGGCCCTCGTAGAGGCGGCCGCGGATGCCTTCGAGCACGCTGCGGATCGAGACGTCGCGCTCCTTCTCGGTGAGTGCGTCGATGGCCTCGACCAAGGTCAGGCCGGCGTCGAGGAGCGCCACGAGTTCGTTGCTGAACGGAACGAGCGCGAGCCGCGCGCGCTTGGTGCGCCCGAATTGCGCAGCCCTGACGTTGAGGATCTTGAGCCCGCGTGTCAGCGCCTGACGGCGCGCATCGGCCTCGTCGACCGCATCCATGTCGTGGATGGCCACCTCGCGGCTCATGTCGACGGCTGTCACGCGATAGCGCATGCGTTACCAGTTGGTGATGTCGGCGTCTTCGCCCGTGCCACCCGCCCGGCCATCCTTGCCGTAGGACAGCAGGTCGAAGTCGCCGTGCGAGCCGGGCAGCGCGTACAGGTAAGGCCGACCCCACGGGTCGGCCGGTACGCCTTTCTTCAGGTACGGACCCGCCCAGTTCTGCTCGCCGCTCGGGCCGACGACGAGGGCCTGCAGCCCCTCCTCCGTGGTGGGATAGCGACCGACATCGAGGCGGAACTGGTCGAGCGCCTTGTCGAGCGCGTCAATCTGCGCCTTGGCAACCTTGACCTGCGATTTTCCGACCTGCGCGAAGTAGCGCGGCGCGACGAAGCCGGCGAGCAGGCCGATGATGACCATCACGACCAGGAGCTCGAGCAGCGTGAAGCCGCGCGACGGCGCTCGCCGAAAGATGTGCCGCATCGTCTGTATCCCCCGTCTTATGATCGAGCGCCTGTCGAAGCGCGCAGACGTCGTTGGATCCTGCTCCCACCGTGTAGCGGCCGACAGTCGGCCTTTGAGGGTGAGCCGGTGCGCGGTACTCGGTAGCCATCGCTAGGGTTTCACCGTAGGTCCCGCGGCACGAACGCGAGCCGCCTTCGGTCGCCATGCGCGCGGCGTGTCCCGGCGCGACCCGCACGCGCGGACGCTTCGGCTGGCGAGGCGCGGGGAACCCGCGTCCCGCGATGCCGCGTGTCCGGCACCGGGGCGGCCTCGCCCGTACTCAGGTCACCCCTCGGAACGGCGGGCCCGGTGGTTGATGGCCGGCAGGGTCCCGGGCACCCGCCGCCGTTGCCGGCGGCCGAGCGCTGTGGCAGGGTCTGGGCTCGGAACGGGTTGCGCCGGCGGGGTCCCGCCCGATCCGGCAGCCCTCGGCCGCCGCGGCGGCCGGGCGATGACCGCCCACTCCCGCCGCCGCCCACCCCGCCACACCCGCGTTCGTTCACCGCTCGCCGTCCTCGGAAGCCGACCCATGCAGACACGTGCCCTCGGAACCACCGGTCTTCGCTCCTCGGCGCTTGGGCTCGGCTGCATGCCGATGAGCCACGCCTACGGGACGGCCGCGACGCGTGAACCGACGGAGGCCCTTGCGACGCTCGAAGCCGCCCTCGACCTCGGGATCAGCCATTTCGATACGGCGGAGGTCTACGGGCCCTGGACCAACGAGGAGCTGCTTGCGCGCTTCATCAAGGGCCGGCGCGAGCGCGTCACGATCGCCACCAAGTTCGGATTCAGGATCGACGCTGCCGGCCGCACGGACGGCCTCGACGGGACCCCCGACAACGCGCGCCGGGCCTGCGAAGCCTCGCTCAAGCGACTCGGCGTGGAGTGCATCGACCTCTACTACCTCCACCGCCGCGATCCGGCCGTCCCGATCGAGGAAACGGTCGGCGCGATGGCCGGCCTCGTGGCAGCCGGCAAGGTCCGCCACCTCGGCCTCTCGGAGGTCAGCGCGACCACCCTGCGCAAGGCGGTGGCGGTGCACCCGATCGCAGCACTGCAGTCGGAGTACTCACTCTGGGAGCGCGGAGTCGAGCGCGAGGTGTTGCCAGCGTGTCGCGAACTCGGCGTCGGGCTCGTGCCCTACGCGCCGATCGGCCGCGGCTTCCTGGCGAACGCCGTCGCGCGCGGCGAGGAATACGCGGCGGTCGGCGACTTTCGCGGCGGGCTGCCACGGTTCCAGGGCGAGAACTGGGACCGCAACCGGCTGCTGGCCGATGCGCTCGGGCGATTCGCGGCCAAGAAGGGCTGCACGGCCGCGCAGCTCGCGCTCGCCTGGCTGCTGGCGCAGGGCGAGGACATCGTGCCGATTC
>CAYNCY010000027.1:0-16146 GCA_964395195.1 uncultured Steroidobacteraceae bacterium | reverse complement strand
GGGTCCCGACCGACGCGCTCGCGCCGCGTCGGCTGCGGTCGCAACCTTCGATGCGCTTGAAGGGTGGCTCGTGGGCCCGTCCGGATGAGCGCCGAGATCGTCAAGTTTGGCGAAGCGGACCTCACGACCTGCGATCGCGAGCCGATTCACATACCGGGATCCATCCAGCCGCATGGTGTGCTCCTGATCATCGATCGACGCGATCTCGTGATCGAACAGGTCGCGGGAGACGCGCGCTCGATGCTTGGCGTGCCCCCGGACCGGCTGCTCGACCAGCCCATCTCGTCGGTGCTGGACTCCGAGTCACTCGCGTTCGTCGAGTCGCACCTGTCAGCGCTGCCCGCGTTCGTGGCACCCAGCATCCGGCTCGGCGTGCGTGCGTTCCGGCGGCCCGAGCCGCTCGATCTGACGCTGCACGCGATCGACCGCACCGCGATGATCGAACTGGAGCCGGCGCGCCGTACGGTGGGGAGCGCCAGCGACCCGATCGCGCAGCTGAAGGAATTGCTGTCAGCGATCCAGCTCACCGCCAGCGTCGATGCGGCCTGTGCGGCGGCCGCAGTGGCGCTGCGCCAGGCAACCGGGTTCGACCGCGCAATGGTCTACCGCTTTCTTCCCGACGAGAGCGGCGTGGTCGCTGCCGAGGATGCGGGCCCTGGCCTCGAATCGTTCCTCGGGCTGCACTACCCGGCGTCCGACATCCCCAAGCAGGCTCGCGAGCTGTATCGACGCAACTGGCTGCGGGCTATTCCCGACATCGACTACGCGCCCGCGCCGCTGCAGCCCGAGTCGAACCGGCGCACCGGGAAGCCGATCGACATGAGTCACTGCTCGCTGCGCAGCGTCTCGCCGATCCACCTCGAGTACCTGCGCAACATGGGTGTGTGCGCATCCCTGTCCGCCTCCATCGTCTGCCGGGACAAGTTGTGGGGCATGCTCGTGCTGCATCACTACTCGCCCCGGCACTTGTTCGCGGACCTGCGCGTCGCGTGCGAGACGTTTGCGCAGATATTCTCGTTGCACGTCGAGGCCAGGGCGCAGGCCGAGACGTCGGTGCTCAGACTCGAGGCGCGCCGCACGCGCGAGGAACTTGTCGGTCGCCTGCAGGCTGCCACCGACATCGGTGCCACCATCGCGCGCTGGGACCTGCTGCGCTATGTCAATGCGGCCGGCGCCGTTGTCCACCTCGAGGGCGAGTCGCATTTCGTGGGCGAGACGCCGACCGCACCGCAGATCGACGCGCTGGTGCGTTGGCTCAACACGACGAGCCGACCGCTGTACGCATCCGAGCAGCTGTCGGCCGAGTACCCACCTGCGATCGAGTTCGCTGGCGTCGCGAGCGGGGTGCTCGCCGTTGGCCTGTCGCGCGAGCCGCGAGACTACGTCGTGTGGTTTCGCCCGGAGATCGGTCGTACGGTCCGCTGGGCGGGGGACCCGACCAAGCCCCTCAAGGTCGATCGCCACGGCGCCCGCCTGACGCCGCGCGGCTCATTCGCCGAATGGCTCGAAGTGACGCGGCTCCAGTCCGCGTCGTGGTCCGACGTCGATCTCGAGGCGGCCGAGGCACTCAGGGTCGTGCTGCTCGAGAGCGTGCTCAAGCGGGTCGACCAGATGCGCCGCGAGCGCGAGTTCGCCGCGACCCGCGCGATTGCGGAGGAGCTCGAGCGCCGCGTCGCCGAACGCACCGAGCAGCTGCGCGCGCTCGCGTCCGACCTCGAGGCCGCCGAGGATCGCGAGCGGCGCCAGATCGCGCGCGACCTGCACGACGACCTTGGCCAGACGCTGGCCGCCGCTCGCATCCGCCTGGCCGCGTTGTGTGACGACAGCCGCGCGGACGTGCGCGCCCAGTCCAACGAGGTTGGCGCGCTGATCGACCAGGCCAGCGCCTCGATTCGCTCGCTGGCCGCGCAGCTTGCGCCGGCGGTTCTCAACGAGCTCGGGCTCGGCGCCGCACTTGACTGGCTGGGCGAGGAAATCGAGCGTACCTTCGGCCTGAAGGTTGTCGTCATCGACGACGGACAGCCCAAGCCGCTGGTCCAGGAAGCGCGCTCAATCGTCTACCGCGCCGTGCGGGAACTCCTGATCAACGTCGCCAAGCACGCCAAGACGGACTCGGCGACGGTGGAATCGGAGTGCCGCGACGGGCACGTCATCGTTCGCGTGTCGGATGCGGGCGTCGGTTACGACCCCAATGCAGCCGTCAGCGGTCCGCACCGCGGCCTCGGGCTCCTCTCGGTGCGCGAGCGCCTGCCACTGATCGGCGGCGCGTCCGATCTGGCTTCCAGTCCGGGGCGCGGCACGGTCAGCGTGCTCACCGTGCCGCTGGCGAGCGCAGCGGCACTGCGAGCGGAGCTCGACCGATGACTATCGCGGTGCTGCTTATCGAGGACCATCGGATGGTGCGCGAGGCACTGCGTGAAGTGCTCACCAGGGTGCCCGACATGGAGGTCGTCGGCGAAGCCGGAGATGCGCACGATGGCCTCGAGGCTGCGCTGCGGCTGCGGCCCGACGTCATCGTGCTCGACATCCGGTTGCCGGACCTCAACGGGATCGAGCTCGCGGCGCGGCTGCACGATGCCGGCAGCACGGCGAAGATCGTCGCGCTGTCCGCGTTCTCCGACAAGCGCTTCGTCACCGCCATGCTGCGCTCGGGCGCGTCCGCCTACGTGACCAAGTCGGCGGCCGGAACGGAGCTGGTGCGCGCGATCCGCGCGGTCGCCGCGGATCACGGGTACTTCTCACCCGAAATCGCCGGCACGCTGGTCGACGAAGTGCGCAATCGCGCCGGAGAGAAATTGCCACTCGCGCGACGCGAACGCGAGGTACTCAGGCTGATCGCCGAGGGAGTTCGCTCGCCGGAGATCGCCGTGCAGCTGCACATCTCGGTCGCCACGGTCGAAGTGCACCGGCGGAACATCATGCGCAAGCTCGGTCTGCGCACCGTCGCCGAGCTGACCAAGCACGCCATCCGCGAGGGATTGGTCTCGCTGTAAGCCCACCGCCGTGGGCCGCTGGCACTACCGGTTTCCCAGTAGTCCAGTGTCGGGATTTTCGGGATGTGTGGCCGCAAGCACGGTCGGTACCCTGCCGGGGTCGCGAGCGCTTGCCAACCGAGCCGCGGCGATTGGCGCCGCAGATACCGGAGCGAGGGGCTCGAGCCACCCGAATGCTGATGAACGTGTCCCCACCGACGCTCCGGCGACCGATTGCGCGGCGTGCCGCGGCCTGTGCAGAACGCCGCCGTTCCCGACCCGCATGCCATTGTTGAACGCGCTGCGCGCGCAGATGCGCGCGCTCTCGGCCGACGCGCCGGCCGACCTGCCGTTTCGCTGGCTGTTCGCCGCGGCGACCGAGGCGGTCATGATCGCCGACGAAGGCTCCGGGAAGATCATCGAAGCGAACCCATCGGCCGCCTGGCTGCTCCGTCGGCGGCGCGCCGACCTGATCGGCAGCCCGTGGCGCGAGGTGTTCCGCCGCGCCGATGCGCTGATCGACCCGCTGCGTGACCTCGATGGAGCGAGCGAATCGCGCGCGTGCGCGGTATTCACCGCCGATGGCGGTGCCGAACTCGTGGCAACGCTGTCGCGGGTCCGCCAGCCGCCCGACTCCTACCTGCTGATCCGGCTCGAGGCCGTCGCCGGCACGGCGGGCCGAGGTGCGCCGTCGGAGGTGTTCGATGCGCTCGAGGAGTCGCCGGTCAGTTTCGTAGTGGCCGACGCCGGACTCAGAATTGAGTACGCCAACCGCGCATTCATTTCCATGGTCGGACTCGAGTCCGCGGAAGACGTGCGCGGGCGCTCCATCGCGCGCTGGCTCGAGCTCTCGGAATTCGACATCGGGCAGCTCCATGAGCAGATGGCCCGGAACGAGGGCGTCACCGAGCTCGCGACGACGCTGGTCGTCGATCACGAACCCGCGCGCGACGTCGATGTGACCGCCGTCGCCGTCCCCGACCCTGCGCAGCCGCGCTGGGGCTTTTGCATCCGCAAGAGTGATGCGCCGGCGGGGACAGGCGGCGCGTCTGACGCCTGACGCTAGTCGCCCCGCGGCGTCTGCTGCCGCGCGAGTCCCCATCGACCGTCGCTGAGCTCTAGCCTGCCGGGCGCCGTATCGCGTCGCGCCAGGACCTGCTGCGCGCGGCGCGCGGCAATCGCCGCCAGGATGCCCGCGACGTCGAGGCCGGCCTCCCGCAGCACCTCATCGCGCGAGCCGTGCTCGGTAAAGCTGTCCGGTAGCCCCAGATTGAGAATGGGCGCGGCGCACGCGTGCGCAGCGAGGCATTCGTTGACCGCGCTGCCAGCTCCGCCGGGTAACGCGTTCTCCTCGAGGGTCACGAGCAACTCGTGCCCGCGGGCCACATCCAGGACCATGCGTGCGTCCAGCGGCTTGACGAAGCGCATGTTGATGACGGTCGCATCGATCGTTTCGGCGACCTCCATCGCGACGGAGAGCAACGTGCCGAAAACGAGCAGTGCGCAGCCGCTGCCGAAGCGGCGCACCTCCGCGACACCGAGTGGCAGGAGCTCGGCAGCCGTGTCGGGGCTGACCGCTGCCGCCGGCGCCCGCGGGTACCGCACGGCGACGGGTCCATCGTGCTGGAATCCCGTGTGCAGCATATTGCGTAGCTCCGCACCGTCCGCTGGCGTCATGACGACCAGGCCCGGCAGGCAACGCAGGTAGCTGAGGTCGAATGCACCGTTGTGGGTGGCGCCGTCGGGTCCGACCAGCCCGGCCCGATCGATGGCGAACAGCACCGGCAGCCGCTGCAGCGCCACGTCATGGATCAACTGGTCGTAGGCCCGCTGCAAGAAGGTCGAATAGATCGCGACAACAGGCTTCAGGCCCTGGGTAGCGAGGCCGGCAGCGAAGGTCACGCTGTGCTGCTCGGCGATGCCGACGTCGAAGTACCGATACGGGAAGCGCTTCTCGAACTCGACCAGGCCCGATCCCTCGCGCATTGCCGGCGTGATCGCGACGAGTCGCGGATCCACCGCCGCCGTCGCGGATATCCAGTCACCAAACACCTGCGTATACGTGACGGCGCCGTTGGACGGGCTGGCCGGGATGCCGCCATCGGCCGGGAACGGCGCGACACCGTGGTACTTGACCGGGTCGGCCTCCGCCGGGTCGTAGCCGTGGCCCTTCTGCGTCAGCACGTGCAGCACGCGCGGCCCCCTGAGCGAGCGGGCATCCTCGAGCACGCCGACGAGTGCCGCCACGTCGTGCCCATCCACCGGACCGAGATAGGTGAAGCCGAGGTCCTCAAACAACTGCCCCGGCGCGAGCGATCCCTTGATCTCGCGGGCTTCGCGCTCAGCGCGTTCCCATTTGCCCGGCAGTCGCGCCACCAGCCGGCGCCCGCCGCGCCGCACCGTCGCGAGCGTGCGGCTGCCGAGCGCGCGCGCCAGATAGCGCGACATCGCGCCGACGTTCGGTGAGATCGACATGCGGTTGTCGTTGAGCACGACCAGCAGGTCGAGGTCGGTCCCGCCCGCGTGATCGAGCGCCTCGTACGCGAGCCCAGCCGTCAGCCCGCCGTCGCCGATGATGGCGACCGACTTGCGCGGGATGCCTTGCGCACGGCTCGCGGCGGCGATGCCAAGGGCGGCACTGATGGAGGTGCTCGAATGACCGGCGCCGAAAATGTCGTACGGGCTCTCGTCGCGCCGCAGGAACCCGGACAGGCCGCCGCGCCGGCGGATTCCCGGCAGCCCTTCGCGCCGGCCGGTCAGTATCTTGTGCGGATAGCCCTGGTGGCCGACGTCCCAGACGAGCGCATCGTGGGGTGTGTCGAACACGTAGTGCAACGCGACGGTCAGTTCGACGCTGCCGAGACCGGCTGCCAGGTGCCCGCCCACGCGCGACACGGTGCCGAGCAGATAGTCGCGCAGTTCGCGAGCGAGTTGCGGAAGCGCGGCGAGCGACAGCCGGCGCACGTCCGACGGCGAGTCAATCGACTCGAGCAGACCGGGCCGGGGCACCTCTGGACCGACGCCCTTGCCCGGAGCGAGCGCACCGTGGAGTGGCACGAACACCGCAGATTTCACTGTCGCCACTGCGCCCCCAAGGTTCATCGGCCGGGGCTCGAACCCGGCGTGATTCACTACCGCCCGTCACCACGACGTTGCGCCCGCGCAGGTGCGCCGGCGTCGGCCCTGACCAGCTCGTTTGGCGGCGGCGCGACATCGAACAGCCGGTATGGCTCGACGACCGGATGCGCCGGCCGGGCGGGCGAGGTTTTCTCGTGCAATCCGAACCGCCACAGCGCCTCGCTCGGCATCGGCAGAACGAGAAACCAGTGCTCGAGGACCGCCAGCGCCAGCAGCGTGGCCAGGAGCGCATAGCCCGTCGCATGGAACGGATCGGCGTCGGCGGCGAGCGCCTCGCGCCCCCAGCCGACGGCGAGGATGGTCCCCGCACTGACGATCACCGGGAACAGCAGGTTCATCGGGGCATTGCGGAAGTAGCTCTGCAGGTACTTGAGGTGCGCAGGCAGGTACTGTCCGCCATGGTTCGGCACACCCATGAACAGATTGAGCTTCGCGCTGGTGCGCATGGCCCACAGCAGCAGGAACGTCCACGCGCCATAGGGGTTCGCGCCGCGCCAGGTGAGTGCGAGCACCGCGCCGGCACCGATCAGAATCGCGATCTCGTGGTACAGGATGGCGGCGACCGCGTGACCGAAGTGGCGCGCACCCGTGCAGCCCGCCGGGCACGCGCGCTTGCGGGGCCCCGTGATGAAGCCCGTCAGGAAGCTCAGTTCGATCCAGCCCCAGACTCCGAGCGCCGCCACGAATGCGAGATACGCGCCGCGAACCGTCGCCTCGCCGGCCGTCGCATTGAGCCCCCACAGCGAGGCGCCGAGTACGAGTGTCGTAGCGGCCATGCTGGCCGGGAACGTGCGCGCTGAGCGTCCGTCGAGGTACAGGATGACGCCGGTCAGCGCCCACCACGTGAAAATCGCGCCGCCGACCGGCAAGACGTACGCACTCATCGGGGGGTGTCCGGCGCTACCACGCCGGCACGCTGCGCACGCGCACGGGCAGTTCGTTGGGGACGGTCGGCAGGACGTACAGCCGGACGAAGCACGCGGCCGCGAGCACCGTCAGGCCGCAACGCGCGAGCAGGCCGCTCAGACCACCCCGGGCGCGGGCGCTGTCGATCGCGGCCGTGATCGACCGCAACCGTTCGAAGCCGCGCCGCAGCCGCGGATCCTCCAGAGCCAGCGTGAACGGAAACACCTGTTTCGAGATCTCCGAGGTGATCCGAAAGACTTCGAAATCGTAATCGGTCGCATCGAGGCCGAGCGCCGTGTGCAGTTGCGGGCGCGCGTGATCGCGGACGTACATCGTCGCGAATACGGCCAGCAGGAAGAAGCGGATCCACAATTTGTTGACGCCGCGCAACAGTGCGGGCTGCGCGCGCATGAGCAGCGCGAACGCCTCGCCGTGGCGGAACTCATCGTTGCACCAGCGCTCGAACCAGCGAAAGATCGGGTGGAAGCGGCGGTCGGGGTGGCGCTCGAGCTGCCGGAAGATCGATATGTAGCGCGCGTAGCCGATCTTTTCCGAAAGGTAGGTCGCGTAGTAGATGAACTTTGGCCGGAAGTGCGTGTACTTCTTGTCGCGGCGCAGGAACCCAAGGTCGACCCCGAGGCCGAAATCCTTGAGCGACTGGTTGATGAAGCCCGCGTGGCGCGCCTCATCGCGGGCCATGTAGCCCATCAACGTGCGAATGGCGGGGTTCTGCACGCGCTTCTTGATTTCATTGTAGAGGACGAATCCCGAGAATTCAGCCGTCACCGAACTGATCAGGAAGTCGAGGAATTCCTGGCGCAGTTCAGGCTGCAGGGCGCGCACTTCGGCGTTGAACAGTTCGTTCCGCTCGAAGTGATCGCGGTTGACGTCGCGCTCGAATTCCGCGAGCAGTCCGTCGAATTCCCCCTGCACCGGACTCACGTCGATGCGCTCGAGGGCGGCGTAGTCAGTCTTGTAGAAACGCGGCGTCAGCAGCGTATTGGCTTCCGCCAGCCGTGTCGCGTCCGCCGCCGTTTCGATGATGGCGCCAGCCTGCATCAGCGGTGCTCCTGTTCGTCGGCGGCCACGGTCGCGCCGGCCACGCCGCCCCCGGCAGCCGTCATCAGCCGCGCAAACACCTCGGCGTTCGTCGGGCCGAACGCGTCGAGATCGACGATACGACCGGTGCTCGGATCGGCCAGCGTGAGGCGCCCGTCGGTCCAGCGCGTCATGCGAAACGGCGGCTGGCTGCCGATGTGCTCGAGCTTGCGGCTGCGCGCGAACCCGCGCAGCACGCCGCGCGCGAAGCCGTTCGTGCCGGGCGGCAGTGCCGCAACCACCTGGCCCGCGGAGTCGTAGATGGCAACCGACCCATCGGCGCCATCGACGAACCGCAGGTCGCGCACCGCCGCCGCCGCGACCGCCGGCATGGACGTGGTACCGATGCCGCTGACGCGGCCGAGCACGGCCAGCAGAAGCGCGCCGGCGATCAGCGCGCCGGCGCCGATCAGCGCGGCACGCGGGAAGGGTTGCGAATGCAGCGTCTCGCTCACGGCACGCTCTCCCTTACGCGGCGGCTGTCGTACGCGGCGGCTGCCGCGCTTCGCCGGACGGATTCGCCGTGCGATCCGTAACGACGCTGCCGGTCGAGCGCGCGAGCGCGTCGCCGAGAATCGACTGCGCGCCGGCGACGTCCGCCAGCGCACGCAGCATCGGCTCGGGGCGCGTGAAGCGGCCCGGGCGCACGTGCGGCCAGTTGAGCAGGTAGCTGACGCGATTGCGCTCGGCCAGTTCGAGCGCGATCTGGCCGCTGCTTCCCGCATAGCTGCGGACGTTGGCCGCCTCGATCACGGCGAAGGGCACGTTGAGCGTCATCGGCACCGCGATGCCATGGCGGATCAGTACCCGCCGGCTGGTGATGCTGTAGACCGTAGCCCTGGCCGAGGCGTACGCGAGGAGCGTCAAAAGACCAACGCCCGCGAGGCCGAGCAATGCGAGTGCGGCACAGTGCCTGATCGCGGCCAGCACGCCAATGTCCTCGCCGAGGAAATGGGTGAAGCGGATTGCGACCAGCAACGCGAAGTAGAGCGCGACCTTGCGCACGTGGAATGCCCGCACGGCGAGCAGCTGCCAGCGTGGCGCACCCTGCCACAGCAGCCGTTCGCCGGCCGGCAGCGGCGCCGGCAGACCCGGTTGCGGTTCAAAGTCGAAATCGCCGCTCACAGCCACGGCCCCAGTCGCGATGGCTCGGCGTAGAGCGTGCCACCGGCGTAGTAGGCCGTGATCTTGTCCTCTTCGCGCCGCGTGACGCGATCGGGGCTCGCGAGCGCGGGGACCCCCGCGAAGTGCTTGGCGAGAATCGACCGCACTTCGACCGTGCGCCGGAAGCCGTCGATGCGCGCAAGGGTGATCGGCAACAGCACGCGTCGTGCGGCCGCGATTTCGACCTCGAGATAGCGGACCTGCGGCTCGGCCCGGTCGACCCACAAGTCGCGCACGGTGCCCGCCACAGCGCCGTCGGCGCCGCGCACCGGCAGGCCGCGCGGATCGTTGCGCTTCTTGACGACGGCGAAGTCGCTCGCGACGCGCATCGGGACGAGTCTCGGCTGGCCGTCGACCGTCAGGTCCGGCTGCTCAAGCCGATCCGCCCAGGCCGCCGGGCCGACGCCATCGATCATCGGGTTGCCCGCCGGTTCCAGCGGCGATCCCGGCGAGGGGCCCGTCGGTGCAGCGTGCACGCTGCGCCGGTCGTTGCGCTCGTTCGGGACCGTCACCGAGCCACCGTCCGCAAGGCGGAATGTCTTCGGCGGCGGCATCGCGGGAAATCCCTGGATCTTGAACCGACCGGCGCGCGTACCGCGGTCCGATTCGAGGGGGTAACCCTCGCGCTTGTCTTCACGGCGCAGATACAGCACCAGCGCGCCGAAGAATATCCAGAACGCGTAGAGGGTGATCTGGGCGACATCGATACCTTGGGTAACGGCTCCGGTCGTCATGGCATGCATCTCCAAGAAAACTGTCTAACCGGGAATATCCACGAGTCGCTGCGCCGGGTCGGTATCGACCGGCCAGCGCGGGCGGGCACCAACCAGCGGACCGATCGCCGCCAGCGTGAGGAACAAAAGGGCAATCTCGATGTGGTAGACGAAGCTGTAGCCCGTCGCGACGTCGGTCAGCGCGGTGCCGAGGAGTCCGTGGACCGCGAGTCCGCCCACCCCGTCGCGAATCGCGCCACCGAGCGCAATCGCAAGCCCGGCGGCGGCCGCCTGCATCGCACCCCATGCGCCGAGCGCAAGTCCGCTCTCGCCGTTCGTCTGCCGGGCCATCGCCGTCGCCAGAGTGCCGACCGCGAACAGGCCACCGCCAAAGCCGTTGGCCATGGTCCCGGCGCGAAACAGCAGCGGCGCATGCAGCGGCGCCGCGAATATCACCGCCGCGAAGCCGCCGAGGCCGGTCAGCAGGCCGTACGCGGCGAGCCGGTACGGGTTGCTGCCGCGACCCAGGGCGCGCGCGGCGACCCCGAAGGCGACCAGCATGCCGCCCGCCAGCATCGCGGTCAGCGCGGTCGTCGCTCCGACGCCGAGCCCGAGGACTTCGCCGCCGTAGGGCTCGAGCACGATGTCCTGCATGTTGAACGCCGCGGTGCCGAGGCCAACCGTCACCAGGAACCGGATCGCTCCATGCTCACCGGCGAATGCGCGCCACGAGTCGCGGAACAGCGGCGGCGGACGATCGGTGGCCGTGCGCGTCGGGTCACGCGCCTCCTGCTTCCAGAGCGCGATGCCGTTGAGCGCCACCGTCAGCAACGCACAGCCCTGAATGACCTGCACCAGCCGCAGCTCGTTGAAATCCGCGAGCAGCCGACCGAACGCAAGCCCGGCGCCGACCATGCCGACCAGCAGCATCACGTACATGAGCGCGATCACGCGCGGCCGCACCGCTTCCGGCGCGAGGTCGGTCGCGAGCGCAAGTCCCGCGGTCTGCGTCGTCTGCAACCCGGCGCCGACCAGGAGGAAGGCGAGTGCGGCGCCCGCGTACCCGACCAGGATGCTGCCGTGCGTATCGCCGGACAGGATGATGAGCGCGAAGGGCATGATCGCGAGCCCGCCGAACTGCAGCAGCGTGCCCATCCACAGGTACGGCACGCGCCGCCATCCGAGCACCGAGCGATGATTGTCGGATCGAAACCCGACCACCGTCCGAAACGGCGCGAACACGAGCGGCAGCGCCACCATCAGCGACACGAGCCACGCGGGCATGCCGAGCTCAACGATGAGCACGCGGTTGAGCGTGCCGATCAAGAGCACGGTCGCGATGCCGACCGACACCTGGAACAGCGACAGGCGCATCAGCCGCGGCAACGGCAGTTCGGCGCTGGCCGCGTCCGCGAATGGCAGGAAAGCGGGCCCCAGGCGGGTCCACGCGCGCGCCAGGCGGTCGTTGGTAGCGCTCATCGGCGCACGATCTCGAGTGCCTGCGAGGTATAGAAGCCGCTCGCTATCCGCTCGGTGCGCGCGACGTACCAGTCGCCGAGCGCGGGGTCGCGGCCGATGAGGCCGGCGAGCGTCCCCTCAGCGACCGGCTCGATCGCCGGCGCGCGGTTGCCGCGCGGCAGCAGCCGGCCGACGGCGTGCATGACCGCAAGCGCCGGCGTGCGCGGCGCGAACGTCAGCAGGATCGACCTGCGGGTACGCTCGGCCACGGCGCCGATGGCGCGGACCACGTCGACCGGGCGGTAGTGGATCAGGGAGTCCATCGCCACCACGTGGTCGAACTCGCCGAGCGCCGGGTCGAGCATGTCGCCGACCCGAAAGTCCACCCGGCCGGCCCCGGCGGCGCTCCCGGAGCGCTCGCCGGCAAGGGCGACCAGCGTCGGCGACAGGTCGATCGCGAGTACGTCAGCGCCGCGTGCCGCAGCGGCGAGCGCGAGTGCTCCGGTACCGCAACCCGCATCGAGAAGTCTCGCGCCGCCGAGGTCCGCCGGCAGCCAGCCGAGCAGCGTCGAGCGCATCCGGTCGCGCCCCGCACGGACGGTCGCGCGGATGTGTCCGAGCGGCGCGTCGGAGGTCAGGCGCTTCCAGGCCTCGACGGCGGTGCGGTCGAAATAGGTCTCGAGCTGTTCGCGACGCTCGGTGTAGGAAGCGGCCATGGTTCAGTCGAATCCCAGCAGGTCGAAGATTTCGCGATCCTTCATCGGCGCCGCAACCAGCGGGTCGGTGCCGACCCAGAGGGCGGCGGCAAGCCTCATGTATTCGGCCTGGACGGCGTCCAGTTCCGGCGACTGCTCCATCTCGAACAGCGTCGCCTTCTTGAGCCGGCTGCGACGGATCACGTCGAGGTCCGGGAATCGCGCCATCGTCGTCAGCCCGACGTTGTTGTTGAACTTGTCGATCTGGTCGGTGCCCGCGCTGCGGTTGGCAATCACGCCGCCGAGCCGCACGTTGTAGTTCTTCGACTTCGCCTGAATCGCGGCGACGATCCGGTTCATCGCGAAGATCGAATCGAAGTCGTTCGCCGTAACGATGAGAGCGCGGTCCGCATGCTGAAGCGGAGCCGCGAAGCCGCCGCACACGACGTCGCCGAGCACGTCGAATATGACGACGTCCGTCTCCTCGAGCAGGTGGTGTTCCTTGAGCAGTTTCACGGTCTGGCCGACGACGTAGCCGCCGCAGCCAGTGCCCGCGGGCGGTCCGCCGGCCTCGACGCACATCACGCCATTGTAACCCTCGTAGACGAAGTCCTCGATCTTGAGTTCCTCCGCATGGAAATCGACCGACTCGAGCACGTCGATGACGGTCGGGACGAGGCGCTTGGTCAGCGTGAACGTCGAATCGTGCTTGGGGTCGCAGCCGATCTGCAGCACGCGCTTGCCAAGCTTCGAGAACGCGACCGACAGGTTCGAGGACGTCGTGCTCTTGCCGATGCCCCCCTTGCCGTACACGGCAAACACCTTGGCATTGCCGATCTTGAGCGCCGGGTCGAGCGGCACCTGCACGCTGCCCTCGCCGTCTGCCGGCACCCGCCGATGGCGCAGCGTCGACACCGGGACGGTTACTGTGTTCAAGCGGCAATCTCCTCGTAGATACCTTCCAGCCGGTCCTCGAGTTCCTCGCTCGCCTGCCGCAGGGCCTCGAGCGTGCTCGCGTCCGGCTCCCAGTAGTGGCGCTGGTGCGCCTCGAGGAGTCGAGTGGCGACTTTTGCGGAAGAGGTCGGGTTGAGCGCCGCGAGTCGCGCGCGCATCTCGGGATCGAGCATGTAAACCTCGGCCAGCTGCTGGTAGACCCAGGGCGCGACCTGGCCCGTCGTCGCCGACCAGCCCATCGTGTTCGTCACGTGGGTCTCGATCTGCCGGACGCCCTCGTAGCCGTGCCCGAGCATGCCCTCGTACCACTTCGGATTGAGCATGCGCGTGCGCGTCTCGAGAGCGACCTGCTCGGCGAGGAGGCGCACCGCGCCTGCGCCGCTCGTCTGGTCGCCGATGTACACGGGCGCCGGCGCACCGCGGGCACGCTCGACCGCGCGGCTGATGCCGCCGAGCGTATCGAAGTAGGTGTCCACGGTCGTCACGCCGAGTTCGACCGAGTCGAGGTTCTGGTAGGCGAGCGCGACATCCGCCAGCACGCTCTTCAGGAGGGCGGCCTGGGGAAGGGGCTTTCCGGAGCGGCCGTACGCGAAGCTCTTGCGCCGCGTGTAGGTCTCGGCGAGTTCCTCGCCGCCTTCCCAGCGACCGTTCTCGACCAGGTGGTTGACGTTCGAGCCGTAGGCGCCATCGGCGTTGCCGAACACCCTGAGTGCCGCCGTCTCGAGGTCGACACCGTGCTCCGCCTGGTAGCGCAGTGCATGCTTGCGCACGAAGTTCTGCTCCAGCGGCTCCTCTGCCGCCGCCGCGAGGTAGGTCGCGTCGGCGAGGAGCTTGATCTGCAGCGGCAGGAGATCGCGGAAGATGCCGGAGATGGTCACGATCACGTCGACGCGCGGCCGGCCGAGTTCGCCGAGCGGGATCAGCGTCGCACCCGCGAGCCGACCGTAGCCGTCGAAGCGCGGCCGGGCGCCGATGAGCGCCAGCGCCTGGGCGAGTGGCGCGCCTTCGCTCTTGAGGTTGTCCGTTCCCCACAGAACGATCGCGACCGACTCTGGGTACGGCTGCCCGTCAGCGCAGTGCCGCTCGAGCAGCCGCATGGCCTGGCGCGCTCCGTCCTCGACCGCGTAGGCGCTCGGGATGCGAAACGGATCGAAGCCGTGCACGTTGCGGCCGGTTGGCAGCACCTCGGGCGTCCGCAGCACGTCGCCGCCGGGTGCCGGCGCGATGAAGCGCCCGTCCAGGGCGCGCAGTAACGCGGGCAGCTCGTGGTCCTCGCCGATCAGGCGGCTCATCCGCGACAGCTCACGGAGGGTCTCGCGCCGCTCCGGTGTTGACGGGGTATCGGCGAGCGCCTCGATTTCCTCCGCCGACCGGCCGGCGACGAGTGCCGCCGCCGCCGTCCGGTCAACGGGCGCCCCTTGGGTTGCCGCCGCGGCGATCACCATGTCGATGCGTGCCTCCACCGACGGCGGCTTGCCGACGACGTGCAGGCCGTACGGAATGAGGGTGTATTCAAGCTCGAGGATTTCACCCGCGAGCCGCGCGATGCTCGCGGCCGCCGTCGCACCCCACGCAGGTTCCGCCGCCGCGAGGTCGAGACGCGCCGCCTCGGCCTGGATCAGCACCGCCGATTCCAGTCGCTCCGCCTCTGCCTCGGGGTCGAGGCCGCGCCAGCGGTCGAGCGCGGTTTTCAGGTCCAGCAAGCCGCGGTACAGCCCGGCCTGCGCGATGGGCGGTGTCAGGTAGCTGACCATCGTCGCCGCCGCGCGGCGTTTGGCGATTGCCGCTTCCGACGGATTGTTCGAGGCATAGAGGTAGATGTTCGGCAGGTCGCCGATCAGCCGATCCGGCCAGCAGTCGGACGAGAGCCCCGTCTGCTTGCCCGGCATGAACTCGAGGGCGCCGTGGGTCCCGAAATGCAGCACCGCGTGCGCGCCGAAGTCCTCGCGCAGCCAGCGGTAGAACGCCGAGAACGCATGCGTCGGCGTGAAGCCCTTCTCGAACAGCAACCGCATGGGGTCGCCTTCATAGCCGAAGGCCGGCTGGATGCCGACGAACACGTTGCCGAAGCGCTCGCCGAGGACGAACAGCGAGCGGCCGTCGGTCTGCTGGCGGCCGGGTGCCGGTCCCCACTGCGCCTCGATGCTCTTGAGCCAGCGCTCGCGACGAACGTGGTCATCGACGGGAATACGCGCGTGCACGTTGGCGTGGGCGCCGTACCGCTCGGCGTTGCCCGCTATGACCCGACCGCGCAGGGCGTCGACGTCCGGGGGCACCTCGACCTGGTAGCCGGCGCCGCTGAGGGCGACCAGCGTCTCTTGCAGGGACTCGAACACCGCGAGGTGTGCAGCGGTACCGGTGTTGCCGGCGTTCGGCGGGAAGTTGAACAGGACGATCGCAATCTTTCGCTCGGCCCGGGCGCTGCGCCGCAGGGCGACGAGCTTGGCGACCCGCGCCGCCAGCATCTCGGCGCGCTCGGCGCAGGTGTGCATGTCGCGACCGTGGTCGCTGGCGGGGAAGTGGCACTGGCGGTGGCACCCGGTGCAGGTCGATCCGCCGCCGTCGGTGCGTCCGCCAAAGACCGTGGGTCCTGTCGCGCCGTCGAGTTCTGGAATGGCGACCATGATCGTGCTCTCGACCGGCAGCAGGCCGCGGCCGGAGGCGCCCCACTCCTCGAGCGTCTGGAATTCGACCGGATGGGCGGCGACATAGGGCACGTCGAGTCTCGCCAGCATCTCTTCGGCGGCCCGCGAGTCGTTGTACGCCGGTCCCCCGACGAGCGAGAAGCCCGCCAGCGAGACCAACGCGTCGATGACCGGCACGCCACCCTTCAGGAAATACTTCTCGATCGCCGGCCGAGCGTCGAGACCGCTCGCAAATGCCGGCAGCACGCGCAAGCCCTGCGCTTCCAGGGTTGCAATCACGCCGTCGTAGTGCGCCGAGTTGCCGGCGAGCACGTACGAGCGCAGCACCAGCAGGCCGACCGTGCCGCGACTCCCGTGGGATGCCTTCGGCAGCTCCGTCGCCCGCTCGACGATTCGCCCCGGC
>CAYNCY010000026.1:2116-16425 GCA_964395195.1 uncultured Steroidobacteraceae bacterium | reverse complement strand
AATGCGCACATCGGCGGGCTCACGTTTTCGCTGTCGGACATCACCGAACGTCGGAACCTGGAACTCGATGTCCTCAATACGGCGGGGCGGGAGCGTCTGCGCCTCGCGGCCGACCTACACGACGGACTCGGACAGGACATCACCGGTATTGCATTGCTGCTGCACGCCGCGCGAAGTTCCGCACAGGGCGATCTGGTTCGCCACGACAATCAGCTGCAGGAGATCGCCGGTCATCTCAGTCAGACGCTCCAGAGCGTTCGATCGCTCGCGCAAGGGTTGTCGCCGCTCTATGTCGTCGGAGGCTCCCTGGCAGATGCCCTGATGGACTTGGCCGAACTGGTGCACGCCGGCGCGCCCGTCCACGTTGATTGTGACCCGCTCGCGCGTTCTCAAGAGATTGATGAAGGTACCGCTGATCATCTCTGGCGCATCGCGCACGAAGCGGTTCGAAACGCGCTGAAGCATAGCGGCTGCACTCGTATCGACGTCGCCTTGCGTCTCGACCGCGACGTCCTCGAATTGACCATCGCCGACGACGGCGTTGGCATGCCGGCCGGCGAACCGCGCCGACTGTCCCTCGGGCGAAGGCTGATGGAATATCGCGCTCGGGCGCTCGGAGGAACTCTCTCGATCGACAGTGGTGCCGGCGGCGGGACGCGCGTCACTGTGCGCGTCGCACGCGCTCGCCTTTCGACCGCCGTGGCGGAGGCGCGGCAAGAAGCGGTGACGCTCTGACGCGAGCCTGATCGCTCCATGGGGTTGAACGTCGGATCCAGGACGAACGGAATTGATCCCTGGAGACACTCGGTCACGCGATGCGTTTTGAAGGAGTGCCACCGGATACGGTAGGCGAGGTGCATGTCTACGCTCACAAAGGAGACGGAAGATGAGGCTGGTCGATTCAGGCTGAGCGGCGTCGACGTACTCCGCGGTCTGAGCGTCCTGCTGGTCACGCTGCATCATATTCATCTGCGTTTCTGGCTGAACGACTACGATGTCGACGGCGTGCTGCCCAAGACAGTCAACCAGGTGTTGTTCTGGTCCGGGTACTATGCCGTGATCGCCTTCTTCGTGATTTCCGGGTTCCTCATTACCGGCCTTTCCATCAGGCGCTGGGGGCGGCTAGGCGACATACACACCGGCCGCTTCTATCGACTGCGCGCCGCGCGAATCCTGCCCTGCCTACTGCTCCTGTTGATCGTACTGAGCGCTCTGCATCTCGTGGGCGCGTCGGCGTTTACGATCGCGCCAGAGCAGGGTTCGCTCAGCCACGCGTTGTGGTCCGCGCTGACGTTCCGAATCAACTGGCTGGAAGGCCACCACGGCTACCTGCCGGGGAACTGGGATGTCCTCTGGTCGCTGTCGGTGGAGGAGATGTTTTATCTGTCGTTCCCGCTCCTCTGTCTCCTGCTCCGGCGAGAAGCCGCACTGCTGTTGCCGCTGGCGTTCTTGCTCGTCCTGGGCCCGATCAGTCGAACGGTCCTTGCCGATCAGGAACCGTGGGGCCAATACGCGTATCTGTCCTGCATGGACGGGATCGCGTTCGGCTGCCTCGCGGCCCTCGCCGTTGCACGCCTCGAGCTCGGCCGGCGAGCACTTCGCAGGGCTCTCGGGGCGGGCGCCGCTCTGGCCTGTGTCGTGATCCTCACCTGCAATGAAGACTCCCATGCCGGTCTGGCCCGCTTTGGACTCAACGTGACCCTGCTGGAAGCCGGCGTCGCCCTGGTGCTGGTGGCGCTTGGAAGTGGTGTCGGCAACGAGGTCTTGTCGAGAGGCACAGGTTGGCTCCGCGCAATCGGCCGCAGCAGCTACGAGATCTATCTCTTCCACATGCTGATCGTGCTGGGCCTGATGGGCCTGTTCAAGCGCCTGCAGCCGCCGACTTCGACGATCCCGGTGTGGTATCTCGCCATGCTCTTGCTGAGTGTGCTTCTCGGTATGGTGCTCTCGAGATTCTTCTCTGAGCCGTTGAATCATTGGCTCAGAGGGCATCCCTACAACCGACGCGAGCCGAGAAGCGCGGCCGACTGGAAGAGCGGGGCCGAATAGCAATCCCGCGACTCCCCGAATAGCCAGACCTCCGTATTCGCGTCCGCTGAAATAGCGGGGATTGGGGACGTCGAAGCAGTGAAGGGCTTACGCCGGAGATGTATACGTCGTCAGGATTGCGGTGGTAAGCAGGATGATTCCGGCGAGCGCCAGTTCGATTTCTATCGTGCGGCGCAGCAAGGCGCGGCACCCCGGGTCGCCGGCACGCAGTCGCGGCGTGAGACGACGCCGGTTGTAGGCGGCCACGCAGATCAAGACGCCGAACAGACTCAGCTTGACTGCGAGCACGCGCTCGTATGGCGATACCGTCGGAAGCTCGAGGAAGCCGTCGAGGACGTATATCAGGAAGAGTCCAGCGACTGCGAGTCCCCCGACCATGGCGGTAGCGAGTCCGCTGAAGCGATGAATCAATCGAGCGAACGCATCGTTCTCGAGACGAACGCTGGCGTGCTGCAGGAGACACAGCGAACCAATCCACCAGGCGACCGCTGACGTGTGAACGAAGGCAATCAGCCCGTCTGGCAGGCCCTGGGCGGCCGCATGGCCGTTGAATGCAAACGAGAACGTGATCGGAGCGGCACTCGACACGCGCATCGCGCGTGCCGACGGATCTTCCAACGACGCCAGTAGCAGTCCCGTACCCGCGAGCTGAAGACAAGTCGCCGCGCCGGTTGCCGACATGAAAACGGCCGACAGCGTCACTTCATTCCATTGGCCACCGAGGCGGAAAACCAGCAACAGACTGGAGACGAGGCACGCGACGATCGTGGAAAGAGCGGACCAGCGTACGACGCTCGTCGCGTACCTCTCGATGACCGGAGGCGAACCCAGGGTGAAGTCCGCGAACACAACGCCCGCACAAGAGAGTGCACTGGCATAGAGCAGCGCCTTAACGAGCGCTGCCAACGCTTCGAGCATCACTTCGCCGCTGCGGCCGGGGTCTTGATGGTCAAAGACAACGAGCCGCTCACGACGTGCCCGTCCATCGAGAGGGCCTTCCAGCCGATAGTGTTCTGGCCGGCCTCAAGCGCAGGCGACGGGATTGAGAAGGAAGTGGCGCTTTCCTTTGGCGTGAAATCGAGCTGGCGGTCGGCTCGACCTGCGTGACTGACGACAACGGATGTCAATCGAGCATGATCCTTGAACCGGATCTCGATCACCGGCGGTGACTCAGCAAGGACCGAGCCGTTTCCCGGGATGGTGCTCGTGACGGTCGTGTGCGCATAAGACGATGCCATCGCCAGGAGAAGAATCGCAACTGAGGCGATGCTCCGAATGTGCTTCATCGTGGCTCACTCCGGATGGGTAGGCGGATCTGCTGTCGGCGCCGATATTGGGCGCAAGTCTGCACGTTTCTGCTAAGAGTCTCCAATGCGCCATGGCGGTGAGGAGCGGCCTCGAAGTCGGCGTGTCCAGGTTGTCCCGTGACTTCGAATAGATGACCCCGGAGGCTACGCGCAGAAACACGTCCAACGCCTGATGCAACGCCTTGCCGAGAGCCACTCGAGAGCGTAGCGTCAACCGCCGAATGCGCGTGGCCGTCGCCGGCCGATGCCAGATAGCGGAGACTCTATGGTCTGCTCAGAACGGCTTCGCACCTTTGCCATCGCGAGTGCGTTTGTTCTACTCGCATCGCTGCCGGTCGGGGCGCATTCCGCTGACCCCGCGCAGGGGTATAGCCCGGACTGGGCACACATCGCCGAAATCATGGTCCGGCGCGACATCCAGGTGGCGCCGGGCGAGCGCGTGCTCCTGCAGCACGACGCCGCGCGCGATCCCGGCCTCGTTGCCGCACTGCGCACAGAGATCGTCCGCGCGGGCGGCATCGTGGCGGGGGAGCTGACCTGGCCGTCGAAAGCGACGGGCGAATTCCTTGCCACGCTGAGTGAGTCGGACCGACGGCGGCGCGAGGAGGACGAGGACCGCATCTACCGGGTGTTGTTCGCGAACTCGGACGTCTTCGTGTGGCTACACACATCGCCGGTGGACGACGTCGCACCGCGCCGCGTCGAGCACCTTATCGCGGAGTCACACGTGCGCGCCGTGCACTCGCACTGGTTCGAATCCGCCGATCCTAGCGAGCACGATCAACTTCGCAGGATGAACCAGGCGGCGATCGAGGTTACGCCTGACCGCTTGAAAGCGATCGAGTTGGCACTGGCTGCGCATCTGCGGGGCGCGACGGTTCACCTGACTTCGCCGTCGGGAACCGATTTGACTTTCACCGTACCCGCAACCGCGTGGTTTCACGCGAATACCGGCGAGGCGAGCCGCGCCAAGATCGCCGACGCGCGTTCGACCCGGGATCGTGAAGAAGAGATCCCCGCGGGTGCGCTGCGAACGACCGATGTCGTCGGCACTCGAGGCCGGCTGGTGGCAACCTTGCCCGACTCCACGCGATCAGGCGCGGTTGCAGTCACGTTCCGTGACGGTCGTGCCCTCGACTTTGTTGCCCGCGGCGGCAGGGGCGAGGAGATGGTCAAGGACTACGGCACGATGAGCGGCGACCGCGACCGCGTCTCCGAGCTCGTCATCGGCACCAACCCCGAACTTGCGCCCGTGCTGCCGTCGGGATTCATGCCGCACTACGGTTACGGCGCCGGCATCATCCGGATCGCGATGGGCGACAACTGGGAATCCGGCGGCACGCTGAGGACGAAGGATGGCGACGAGCTGTGGCTGTTCGTGGTCGATGGAACGCTGACCGCGAACGGCACGACCCTGATAAAGGATGGAAAGCTCGTGCCGGAAGTTCGCTGAGTCCGTCCGCGGACGCTTGGCGCTCCAGCTTGCGACCACTCGACTTGCCAATCCCGCTAGTGAGGATCCGGCCCGGCGATCGTAGTGACTGTACCGTCCGCTGCGATGCGGATGACTACTGTTTTGCCTTTGGGCGCCTCAATAATTGCGTACAGCGATCCGTCGGGCCCGCGCGTCAATTCATGAACCCGCCCCAGCAACTCGGTGGAATGCATCACGACGTTCGGATCGGTGAGCACCGCGCTTGTCGTCACGTCACCAGCCGGCGAGACTTTTCGAATAAGGCCGTTCTCGGCATCAAGTACGTAGAGATATCCCGCGTCGTCGATGGTGAGTCCGGTAGGGCGGCAGAATCGCGCCTGGGCTCCATGACCATCGGCCCGACCACATTTGCCGGCGACGCCCGCGAGCGTGGTGACTTCGCCCGAGGGCGCAATCCGCCGAAGCACATTCTCGGTCCGGTCCACAAAGTAGAGCGTACCTCGCCGATCTGACACGAGCGCGGCCGGGCTTGCCAGTCGCGCCTCGGCTCCCTTGCCGTCGCGCGACAACGTCTCTTCGGCCTTCATGCTCTGGACGAAATCGTCCAGTCTCATCGTGAGGTTGAACTCGCCATGAGCTCGCGGCATGAAATTGACGACGGAGTCATCGACTTTCGTCCGGCTGCGTTTTGCTGACGAGTCCGCCAGCTTCGGCGGATCCAATAACTCAGCTGTGTAAAACGCGTCACGCCAGAAGGATATCGGGAACGGTCCATACGTGTACGGGCGACAGTTACCCGCGTCAGCCGACTCCTGGAAGTCCGGAGTTCCACCTCGGGCGACGAACGTACAGGGGTAGATGGGGTGCGTCGATGTGCACTGCAGTCCCGTGACCTCGCCGTTAACGACACGTCGGCACCGACTCGCCGCATCAAGCGCGCTGCCGTCCAGGGCCCTCAGCGACCCCACGAAGCTCCGCGAAAACACACTGACGCCGAGGGTGGCTTCGATGACGGCGTGCTTCGCGACTGCGCCGGCCGCGACCGCGACCGGAAGGTAGATGAAGGTTCTGCCACTCGTCCGATTCTCGAGCATCTCCTCGGTCAGCAACCCCGATGCGTAGCGTCTACTGACCGGATAGTCCAGCGCGTAGATGGTTTTTCCCGCGGGCGTCAGGACTCGAAAGGTTTGATAGTCAATCTTCCAAACGTCAGTCGGCGAAGCGAGTGCGACGGTCAGGGGGACGTCGAGAAATGCTTCCGCCTTGGCTCCGTCCTCTCTCCGTTGCTCGTCCGTGGGCCACTCAAGCCGGCTTGGAAGGGCCCGGTCAAGCGACAACGTAGGTAGGGCGGTATCAGTAGAGTGACTCACGAGCCGTTGCGCGAAGGTCGCCAATCGCCACGGTATGAAAGTGGCGGCAGGTAGGAGCGCAATCGTCGCAACGGCGATCCAGCGCACCCGGCGTGTGCTGCGCCACGCAAACTGCAGCGCAACCAGGAGCGGAACGACGAGTGCAATGACGCAGACCAGCACTGCGTCTGCAACCCATTCGTAGCTGGAGCCCATCACGGGCGTACGGGGTCTCAGCTGGCCCAGGACCAGCACTTCGATCCCGAACATGACGAGAATCAGCACGCAGACGACGAGCGCATCCGACATTCGCCGAGTGACGACGCCGATGAGTGTGGCTGGCAATACGCAGAGCACGAGCAAGAGAAGAGCACGGCCGGCACTCGCCCCGATCACAGCCGCCAGCGGCAGGCCAGCACCGACGCCCGTTGCAACATCGCACAGAAATATCGGGAGGAGCCCTGCGACACCGATGAACGCGAGCTTGGCAAGTACCAGCGCGCGACGCGTAATGGGCCTGATCAACCAGTCCTGTGTAGTGCCTGGGAACCTGTCCTGGTGGATGACTCCAAGAACCAAGATCGCCAGCCCAATGAGACAGACGACCGGCAGCAGGCCGTTTGACATCCAGTCGAGGTCGCTACCTCGCCCGCCGCTCCAGCGCTGAAGAGGGCCGCTCGATGCCAGCAGCAAGGACATCGTGACCTGGAGCGCCGCCACGACGGCAGCCAGGGGCCACAGCAGTTTCAGGTCCTTCACCAGAATGTTGCGGATCACTTTTGTTCTCCGCGGCGACGACCGGCGCGCGCCAGCGCGCTGAAGATCGAGCGCAGAGGAACCGGCTCGACCTCGACGACTTCGACGCCCGGGATTGCCGCCAGGCCGGCGCGCAGTGCCTCCTCCGTGTAGCCGACATCCACAAAGCCGAGCACGCTGCCGTCGGCAGCCAAATCCAGCCAGTGCGAGGGTGCGTTCTCGGGAAGGACTGCCGTCCCGCGCACCGTGACCCGAACGCGGCGGGCTCTGCCAGCGAGCGAGGACAGATCCTCCTGTACCTTGAGTTCCCCGTTTTCGAGGTAGCCGATGTAGGTCGTGCTCGCCTCGATCTCATCGAGCTCATGCGAGGAGACGAAGACCGTCATCTCGCCAGCCTGATCAAGGAGTTTCTCCAGCAGCTCGTCCCTCACGAGCGGATCGAGGCCTCCGAACGGCTCGTCCATCACGAGCAGGCGCGGGCGGTAGCTGAGCGCGCAGGTGAGCGCGACCTTGACGCGAGTTCCGTGCGACAGGTGAGCAATCCTCGCGTCGCGTGGCAACTGAAAGTCGTTGATCAGCGCTTGCTCGAGCGCCCGGTCCCAGGTTGCGTAGAGGGGCCGCAGATAGTCGAGGAAGTCCTCCACGCGGAGGCGGCCGGGCAATTCCTGGTTCTCCGACACGTAGCCGATCTGGCGGAACTCGGTTGGCGAGAGCTTAAGCGAGTCAACGCCGAGTACTGCCGCAGAGCCCTGCATCGGTCGCTCAATGTTGAGGAGCGTCTTGATCAGCGTGGTCTTGCCGGCGCCGTTCGAGCCAATGAGCGCGTAGATACCGCCCTCCGGCACCGCGAGGGACACGCCCTGCAGCACTCTGTGGCGACCGAACGACTTGCCCAGTCCGTGGGTCTCGATGATCACGTCACATCACTCCGCAGAAGTGGGATCGTATTCTGCCCAACGCGCTCGCAGGTCAGTGACGACGGCGTCGAGCGCCGCCCCCTGTCCGCGTGCGAGCACGACCAGCCGATCGGTTGCGTCACGCACGGCTTGCCGACTTGCCTTGTCCGGGCCCCTCGGCGTGTGGGCGACGACCGTTCCCGTTCCGACACGCGATTCGAGCCAGCGCTCCGCGATCAGGAGCTGGACCGCCTTGAGCGCCGTGTTGGGATGAATCTTTAGGCTTGCCGCGATCCGGCGAACCGAGGGGAAGGCCTGTCCCGGCCGGTACTCGCCGCGAAGGATCGCACGGGTCGCGGCATTCACGACCTGTTCGACGATCGGATCGCCCCGCCGGAGGACGAATTTGAAGAGTGTCACACGAGTACTGTGACGCTCAGATAGCCGGACGTCAATCGGGCGGCGACAACCCGACGTTCAACGCCACCCGGAACAGGCCCCGCAGTCGCTGTCGTCCACGGACGTGAAGTCCCGTTGTCAGAAGCGTCGATGGAACCTAGACCGGTATGCGTTGCAGCGAGGCGATTGCCCTCCGGTACCAGCCCCACTGCCCGACGGTCGTGACGCGTTCGACAACGTATACCGGACGCGTGAATGACGGCGCGCCGGCGACGGGATACAGGTCGCCGCGCGCGAGCAATCCGTCCGCGTAACGCCGTGGCAGGTATCCCTTCCCGCCGATCTGACGCAGGTAATCGAGCGCCCAGTCGGACGCGGCAATGGTCACGAGCGAGGTGCGATCCCCCGGAAACGCGGCCGCGTGCTGGCGCCGGAATTCCTCGCCGTGATCGACAAACAGGTACGACTCATCGAGATCGGGCCGGGCATTGGGCCGAGCCGAGACCATCACGATCTCGTCCTCGAACAGCACGTGATTCGCGACTCCTTCGCCTGCCTCGGCGACGAAGCAGATAGCGACGTCGATGAGCCCCATGCCGAGCCAGCGGTGCAGCTGCGGTTGCTCACCCGGCCACAGCGACAGCGCGACGCCGGACAGGTGACTCCTGACGTGCGTAAGCAGGCGCTCGCCGACGCCGCGCCACAAGTCGAACTCGAGACCGACGTTGCAGACACCTTCGACGCCGGGTGGCAGCGACACCTCGTAGCGCGCCTGTCGCCACAGCTGCGTCATGAGCTCCGCGTAGCGCTTGAGCTTGAAGCCTGCGGACGTGAGTTCCGCGCCAGACTTGTTGCGGTGCAATAGCTTTTGGCCGATTTCCTCTTCGAGCGCGGAGACCCGCGCCGTGACGGTCGAGGGAGTGACGTGCAGTCGGCGGGAGGCCGCGACCAGGCTGCCGGAGTCGATGATTTCCAGGAACGTCCGAAGCTCGTCCAGATTCATGATTCGATGATATCGAACAAAATCACGAAATAATTTCGATTTTCAGCATACGGCAGTTCTGGCACTGTCGTCCGAGGCCATCGGCGAGCCTCGCATGCAGTTCAATCACTTCCTGTCTGCCTACTACCCGGACACGCGCTACGGCGGTGACCGGCTCTACGCCGACATGCTGGCGCAGGCCAAGCTCGTCGATCGGATCGGTTACCGCGGCGTGACGATCCCCGAGCACCACCTGATCAACATCCTGCTCGTGCCGGATCCGTTGCAGTTCGCGGTCAAGGTCGCTTCGGTCACCCGCTCGATCGAAGTCGTGACATCCGTGTGCGTGCTGCCACTCCACGACATGCGCGTCTTCGCGGGCCAGGCGATCCAGGCGCAGATCCTTTGCGAGGGACGACTGATCCTCGGCGTCGGCCGTGGCGCATTTGCGTACGAACTTGCGCGCATGGGCCGCCCCATCGAGGAATCCCGCGAGCGCTTCGATGAATCACTCGAGGTGCTGATGGCACTGTTCGAGCGCGAGGAGGTTGCCTGGAACGGCAAGTACTACCAGTTCGCGGCGATCACCGTGATGCCGCGGCCGCTGACCCCGCGTGGACCGCCGATCATGCTCGCGGCGCTGATTCCCGAGGCGATCGAGGCCTCAGTCAAGCGCGGTTTCCACATTCAGACGACCCCGCTCAACGCGACGCTCGCCAAGATGCAGGAGCAGGTCAGTGCGTTCATGCGCGGCAAGGCTGCACTTGGCGAGGCGGGAACACATCTTCGCCTTGCGCTGTCGCGCGTCTGTTGCGTGGCCAAGGACGACGCCGACGCCCGCCGCAAGCTCGAGCTCGCTTACAGCTACTATGGCCGCTTCCACAACGTCTTCACCGGGCCCGGCCTGGTCGAGAACGGCGCCATCCGCCCGCTGCCGCTGAAGCAGTCGATGGAGGAGTTCCGGGAGAGCATCATCATCTGCACGGCGTCCGAGATGGTGGATCGGTTGAAGGTGTACGAGGAGCTCGGCATCGACGACTTCATCATGAACGTCAACATAGGCCATCCCCAGGAGCATTCGCTCGAGGCGATTCACCGCTTCGCGGCCGACGTGATGCCCTGGTTCGGCGCCGCCGGCAAGCGTGCGCACGCAACGCGCGTGGTCGGCTCATGACGGTCGAGCGCGCGGCCTTCGTCGGCGCCATGCGCCGGGTCGCCAACTCCGTGGCCGTCGTCACGACCGACGGTACCGAGGGACGGCACGGCGCGACCGTGAGTTCGTTCTGTTCGGTATCCGCCGACCCGCCCTCGATCCTCGTGTGTCTTCGTGCCGACGCGCGCATCGCGCGGATCGTCTGCCGGCACCGGACGTTCTGCGTCAACGTACTCAAGGATTCGGCGGGCGGCCTCGCGGAGCGATTTGCGGGGCGCACCGAGCCAAGTACCGCCGACCGATTCGCGGGTGTCCGCACGCTACCAACGCCCTCGCCGTACCCGGTGCTTGCGGACGCGGCGTCTGCCTTCTCCTGCCGTGTCACCGAAATTGTCGAATCCGGCTCCCACGTCATCGTGGTCGGCGAGGTCCTCGACGTCCGCGCGAGCGAGGACCGGCCGCTGGCATACCTCGACGGCGGCTACGGCTCCGTCGTCCCCCATACTCCCAGTTGACGCCAATAGGAACCCACCCATGCCCATCATCCGTGTCGAAATGCTCGACGGCCGCACGCGCGAACAGAAGCGCGCGCTCGCACGCGAACTCACCAGCACGTTCGTCCGTGTGCTCGGTGGCAAGCCCGAAGCCGTCACGATCGTGCTCAAGGACGTCGAGAAGGAGGACTGGGCCGTCGCAGGCGACTTGATGGTCGACAAGTACCCGGACTGACGATGACGACGGCTGTTCGCTCCGCGTACTCCGCCGAAGGCGACGGGCCGCCGCTGGTCCTTATCCACGGCATTGGCGCCTCGCGCCACAGCTGGACAGGACTCGTCTCGCACCTTCGCGGAAGCTTTCGCTGCATCGGCTACGACCTGCGCGGCCACGGGCTGTCGCCGCGGCCGGAACCGCCGTATACGCTCGATGACCTGGTCGAGGACCTCGAGCGGCTGAGGCGCGAGCTCAACCTCGAGCGGATGCACCTCGCCGGTCACTCGCTCGGCGGCATGATTGGCCCCGCCTATGCACGCCGATACCCGGAGCGGGTTCTATCGCTCGGGCTCTACAGCACGGCGGCGTTTCGGACGTCGGATGATTCCGCGAAGGTCAAGGGCGTCGTCGCGGCGATGCGGACCAAGGGTATCGCGCCCGTGCTCGAGACACTGAAGGACCGGTGGTTCACGCCGGATTTCGCCGCGCGCCGCCCGGAGATCGTCGAACGGCGCATGCAGCAGGTCATCGACACGGATCCGGACGTGTTCCTCAGCGTCTTCGACATTTACGCCGAGACGGAGATGGCACCGTGGCTGCACGAGATCGGGCACCCGAGCCTCGTGCTGACCGGCGAGCACGATGGTGGCTGCAATCCGCGCCTCAATGCACAGATCTCAGTCGCGATGGCGGATGCGGAACTCTGCATCCTGCCGGGCCTGCGGCACGCGATCCTGCTCGAGGCCGCCGAGGCGGTCGCTCCGCCGGTCCGTGCGTTTCTCGAGAAGCAGCGCAGAAACGGGACTGGCTGAAGTCCGGGGGCTGACTCCGTCAACCCCGATCATTCCCTCAGGGGCTGGGTGGCGTCGCCAGTGTCGCGCTCGCCCGGGGGCGCCGCTCGCCAGAGGTGGCCTTGGCGGGTTTTCTCGCTCGCATAGTCGAACAGGCTGCGCATGTACGCAGGGTCGAACATGCGTCGTCGAGTCGAGTGAAAGTCCTGCCCGATGTAGGCCAGGTTAAATTCCACCCGATCCTCGTGTGCCGTGCGATAGATCGAATACACGTTACCGGCCCCCTGCGACTCAATGAGCGTGTCGATCGCCCGGGCCCCGATACTGAGCGTCCGCCGCGGCGTCGCTGACCAGTCGGCCTCGAGCCGTCCGTTGCGAATCAGGAAGAGCCGTACGGGCCGGTTGAGCCGGGCGCCCGTGGCCGCTTCGAGTTCAGCCATTGTGCGCGTCGGATACGCAAACAACTGGGTGATCACTCCTCCATCGACGTGCATTTCCTGGTAACGCTTGTCGCCAACCATCACGTCGATCATGACCGGCGAAACGGCGCCCGGAATGCTGGTCGACGCGATCATGATGTTTCGAAAAAGCGCGAGTGCCTCGGGCGTGCCGCGAGCAGCGATCGCCCCCATGTCCCACGTCACCTGCCGGCCGGCGTCGAGATCGGTCGTGGCGATCTGCAGCGCCCGCCCGTTGGCATGTTCACGCGCGATGGCTGCGAGCAATTCCGGCGTGACATAGCGGTTCACCAGCTGGCGCAACGGCACGCTGTTCGACATACCGTCGCTGAGCAGGCCCGCAATGCGGTTGCGGGGGTGAAAGACGTCGCCGGGTCGCAGCGACGTCGCAACCGTTCGAATCACGTCGTCGTACTCCGGACCGAGAAACGCAAACGGCGCGATCAACGCTCCGGCACTGATACCGGTGACGACCTTGAAGACCGGACGGGTCCCGCTGGCCGTCCACCCGGACAGCGCGCCGGCCGCGAAGGCCCCGTTGTCGCCGCCGCCCGAGATGGACAGGAAGTCAATCGGCGGCAGCGGGTCGACCGGGCGACCTTCGCGAAGGAGTGCGGCGCGCTCGCGGGCGTTGTCCTCGAGGACAACGCGGACAAACGCGGTCAGATCACGATCCATCCAGATCCGGCTGTCCGGCATTCCCGGAACGACGGCCAGCTCGGTCTCGGCCTCGGGAACGGCCACCTTTCTGGGCAGCGGCGCACAGGCCTGAAGGAGCGCGAGTGCGAGTCCGACTGCCGCCGCGCGCACGGCTGAGCGGAACGGGCCGCGCGGGTTCCTCTTGATGGTGGTTGCCACCGTCGTCTCCATGCGAACCAAAATGTCGGACAGGGGGCCTGCGTGGACATGCAGCGAGCCAAGCCGGCTGGAGGTTTCTCGTTGGAGTCGCCGAAGCCCGGATGCGCGAACGGCGCATCCGGGCCCCAACTCATCCGCGACTGCCCGCCATCCTACTTCGCGGAGCGACCGTCCAGGCTCCAGGGGCCTGCCCCGTGCACGACGAGCAGCAACAGGCCTCCCGTGATCGAGACGTTCTTCCAGAACATGATCATCTGGACCTGGTCCGCAAAGTGGGTGTGGAAGATGAGTGCCGACAGCAACGTGAAGCCCGCAAGGAGGAACGCCACGATCCGGGTCCGCCACCCGAGAAAGACGGCGAGCCCACCACCGATTTCGACCGCAATGACGATCGGGAGGAGCTGAGCCGGTACGCCGACCGACGCCATGTAAGCCGCGGTCCCGGCATAGGCACCGAGCTTGCCGATACCGGAGAGGAGGAAGAGGGCAGAGAGCAGAACGCGACCGGCGAGCTCGGTCGCCTTGGCGAGCGAGGAATTGCGCAGGCCCGTCGCCGCCTCTGATGGCGGGGTAATGATTCCTGAGGAAGTGGTCATGAGGTCCTCCTGGGTGCTGGATGGAATGGACAGTTCTGAAAGGCCGTTGATCAGTAGCCGACGGCGAATCGCTGCCGACGGTGCTCCGGATTCTCGAGTTCGTTCACGAGGGCGATGGCGTAGTCCTCCATCGAAATCCGGCTTTCGTGCTGCTCGTTGGCCACGAGATCGGTCGTGCCGAGCCGAAACCTGCCGGTGCGCTCCCCGGGCTAAAAAAAGGCGGCCGGTGCCAGGTAGGTCCAATCCGCGTCGGACGCTCGCAGCACGTTGAGTGCCTTGACGTGCGCCTTCGCGATCGGGAGTACCGACTCGGGCAGGTAACCGGAATCGACGAGCGACACGCCCGGCGCTACGTTGAGGCCGCCGGCGCCGCCGACCACGATGAGACGGGGTTTTGCGCCGCGAGTGACGGCTTCGACCTGGCGCTGCGTGACGCCGACGAGCGCGTCGGGATCGTGCGGCGGCGGTGCGTAGGCGCTGACGACGGCGTCCACGCCTTCCACAGCGGCCGCGATCTTGACGGCGTCGGACAGGTCGTCGCGGCGAACAGAAACGTTGCCATCCGTCCC
>CAYNCY010000026.1:0-2016 GCA_964395195.1 uncultured Steroidobacteraceae bacterium | reverse complement strand
TTCATCGCCGCGGCCGATGAGGGCAGTTTCTCGGCCGCCGGTCGCAAGCTGCGTCGAGCGCAATCCGTCGTCAGCAAGACGCTTGCGAATCTGGAAGGGCAGTTCCGCGTCGCGCTTTTCGATCGCACGCGACGCCGCCCGACGCTGACACCTCAAGGCCTGGTACTGCTGACGCACGCCAGGGCGGTCGTGGGCGATGTCGACCGCCTCAAGGCGCACGCCAAGCACCTGGCTGGCGGACTCGAGTCGGAGCTCTCGATCGCCGTCGACGTCATGTTCCCGATGTCGAAGCTGACGAGCGCGGTTGCCGAGTTTCACGCGTCGTTCCCGGTGACACCGCTGCGCCTCTACGCCGAGACGCTAGGCGCCGTGATGCAGACCATCCTGGACGGACGCTGCGCGCTCGGCGTCTCGGGTCAGATTGCCGTCGAGCCGCCGCGCTTCAGCGTGGAACCTCTGTTCGACGTACCGCTCGTGCACGTTGTCGCGCCCTCGCACCCGCTCGCACGCTTCACGCGTCGCGTCCCGACGAGCGAGCTCGCGAAGCACAACCAGCTCGTGCTGACAGATCGTTCCGCGCTGACCAAGGGCCATGATCTCGGCGTGCTGTCGCCGCGCACGTGGAGGCTCGCGGATCTCGGTGCCAAACACGCGTTCCTGAAGGCCGGACTTGGGTGGGGCGGAATGCCGGCCGAGGTAGTCGAGGCTGACCTCTCGAAGGGCTCGCTGGTCCGGATCGTTCCGCAGGACTCGCCGCCGAAGGGCTACGCGGTACCAATGCGCGCGGTCTACCTGTCCGACGCACCCCCCGGAATCGCGGGGCGCTGGTTTATCGATCGGCTCCTGCGGGGGGAAGAGGGGTCGGGCGGCGATGTCGAGAGAAGCCGACACGTCCGGTCGACCCGATCGCGGGCCTGAACGGGCTGGAGCGACGAACGCACCGGCATCGAGTCGAGTTCGGACCGGGCGGGCAGCTAGAGAATCCCGCCTTTGCCGGCCCAGGTGGCGATGTACTGCTGGAGGAAGGCGCTGAACTCCACCGCCTCGTCCGGGAGTTTTCGGCCACGGTGACTGATCTGGTCGAATTCGAGCGTGACCACGGGTTCGACCAACTCGTTCATCCGTACGCGGCCGAAGGCGTCTCACTTGGTGGTTGCCTGAACCGGGCAACGCGAGCCAAGGTGCACGCTCCCCGGCGGCTTGGCTTTCTACCCTGCGAGTCGCCGGATCCCCGCGGCCCCCTAAACGGTGTGGGCGCGAATATCCTCCGCGTTACCCGTCAGTGGCGTCGGCCGTGCGCTTGCGCAGGTACTGATCGAGGGTGTGCGAAAGAGAAACGAAATCCGATGGAATCATCAGCACGGTTGTGCTGTTGTTCTCTGCGCCAACCTCAGAAATCATCTGCATGCGCCTGAGTTCGAGAGCGGCAGGATTGGCCATGATCTCCAATGCGGCGGCGGACAGCTTCACGGATGCTTCCAGCTCCGCTTCTGCCTTGATAATCCGCGCGCGCTTTTCACGAATGGCTTCGGCTTGCATTGCCATGACCTGCTGCATCGCCGTCGGCAGTTCCACATCTTTCATCTCGAATCGCTGAACCTCCAATCCCCATGCCGTCGTCGAACTGAGGATGCTCTCGAGCAGGAGCGCGTTGATCTTGTTGCGCTCCTGGAGGACCTCATCGAGGTCGTGCTGCCCGATGATGTTCCTGAGCCCCGTCAGCGCCAGCTGGTACACGGCTGCCTGGGCATCCGCGACTTCGATGATTGACTTGGCGGCGTCAACGATCCGATACCAAAGTACGGCATTGACCTTGATGGTCACGCTATCGCGCGTAATGGTCTCTTGCCGTTCGGCGGAGACGGTGCGCGTGCGGATGTCGAGAGTAATGGCGCGCTCGAAATTGAGCGGAACAATCCAGTAGAGCCCGGGTCCGCGGAGCCCGGCATACCTACCGAGTCTGAAAACGACGCCGCGCTCGTATTCCTGCGCGATCCGCAGACCCGAGAGCGCAAG
>CAYNCY010000025.1:5104-16630 GCA_964395195.1 uncultured Steroidobacteraceae bacterium | reverse complement strand
GCTTCTTCCAGGAGCAGGAAGGCACGATCCTCGGGCTCTTCAACTTGTTCTCGGGTGGCGCCCTGTCGCGCCTGTCGATCTTCGCGCTCGGCATCATGCCGTACATCTCGGCCTCGATCATCATCCAGATGGTCGCGGTCGTGTATCCGCCGTGGGCGGAGTGGCGCAAGGAAGGCGAATCGGGCCGGCGGCGCATCACCCAGCTGACGCGCTACACGACGGTGTTCCTCGCGTTCTTCCAGGGCGCTGGCGCCTCCTATGCGTTCCAGAACCAGGGCGTCGTGCTGCATCCCGGCACGGTGTTCATCGTGACGGCGACCGTGACGCTCACGACCGGCACGCTCTTCCTGATGTGGCTCGGCGAGCAGATCACCGAGCGCGGCATCGGCAACGGCATCTCGATGATCATCCTCTCGGGCATCATCGCGGGTCTCCCGGCGGCGCTCGGCAATTCGTTCACGCAGATCAGCAACGGCGAGATGAACGCGGCCTTCGCGATCGTGCTCGCGCTCGTGATCGCGGCGACGACCGGCTTCGTGGTGTTCGTCGAAAGCGGCCAGCGCCGCATCGCGGTCAACTACGCCAAGCGCATGGTGGGGCGGCGGATGATGGCGGGCCAGGCGAGCCACCTGCCGTTCAAGCTCAACATGTCGGGCGTCATCCCGCCGATCTTCGCCTCCTCGCTCCTGCTCTTTCCGGCGACCCTGGCGAATTTCGCGGGCACCGGGGCGGGCGAGACGGGCTTTGCGGGCAACCTCAAGGTCGCCATGCAGAACCTGGCGGCGGCGCTCGGCTACGGCCAGCCGCTGCACATGCTGCTGTACGGCACGCTGATCGTGTTCTTCTGCTTCTTCTACACCGGCCTCGTCTTCAACTCGCGGGAGACCGCCGAGAACCTCAAGAAGGCAGGCGCCTTCATCCCCGGCATCCGCCCGGGCCAGCAGACGGGCGAGTACATCGACAAGGTGCTGACCCGGCTGACCCTGTGGGGCGCGATCTACGTCACCGCGGTCTGCCTGCTGCCGGAAGTGTTGATTTCATGGGGAAATGTGCCGTTCTACTTCGGCGGCACGTCGCTTCTCATCATCGTCGTCGTGGTCATGGACTTTATAGCCCAGCTCCGCGCCCACATGATGTCCCATCAGTACGAAGGCTTGATCAAGAAGGCCAACCTGCGCGGCGCCGGCCGTTCGGGCGGGTCGCGCTGAGCGCGTCCCCCGGCCTGTCCACCTGAGGATCTCGAGTCATGAAAGTCCGTCCGTCCGTGAAAAAGATTTGCAAGAACTGCAAGGTCGTCCGCCGGCGGGGCATCGTCTTCATCATCTGCTCGGACGCCCGCCACAAGCAGCGTCAGGGCTGACCGCCGGGTACCCGGCCTGGGGCGTCTGCGGGCGTTTTTTGCCGCAAAACCCACGATTTCCGGGTTGAGTGAATGTGGTTTTTTAGATATACTGCCGCGCTTTTCTGCGGCGTTTCTTAGGGCAGCACATGGCGCGTATTGCCGGCATCAACATCCCGATGAACAAGCACATTGTTATCGGGCTGACTCACATTTTCGGCGTCGGTCACACGACTGCACGCAAGGCCGTTGAGGCTGCGGGCGTCGCGCCGACGACGAAGACCAAGGACCTGACCGAGGCGGAAGTCGCGGCGCTGCGGTCGTTCATCGCGCGCATCACGGTCGAGGGCGACCTGCGCCGCGAGACGGCGATGAACGTGAAGCGTCTGATGGACATGGGCTCGTACCGTGGCATCCGGCACCGCAAGGGCCTGCCGATGCGCGGCCAGCGCACCCGTACCAACGCCCGCACCCGCAAGGGACCGCGCAAGCAGGCCGTGAAGCTGAACGCGCCTCCGGGCAAGATCTGATCAAACTCGTCTTAGGAAGAACCGCGAATGTCTGAACAGAAGCAGCAGCCGGCGCAGGCCGAAGCAGGCGGAGGCGACAAGAAAGCGCCGCGTGCGAAGAAGGCCCGTCGCCAGTTGAGCGATGCGGTTGCGCACGTGCATGCGTCGTTCAACAACACGATCATCACGATCACCGACCGGCAGGGCAACGTGCTCAGCTGGGCGACCTCGGGCGGCTGCGGATTCCGCGGTTCGAGGAAGTCGACGCCGTTCGCCGCGCAGGTCGCCGCCGAGAAGGCTGGCGTCGCGGTGCAGGAGTACGGCGTGCGCAACGTTGAGGTTCGCGTCAAGGGCCCCGGCCCCGGCCGCGAGTCGGCGGTCCGCGCGTTGAACGCGTGCGGCCTCAAGATCACGAGCATCTCGGACGTGACGCCCATCCCGCACAACGGCTGCCGTCCGCCGAAGAAGCGGCGCGTCTAACGCGCCGGCCTGTCGCGAAAAGTTTCGAGGAACGCAATGGCAAGGTATCTGGGTCCGAAATGTAAGCTCTCGCGCCGCGAGGGAACCGATCTCTTCCTGAAGAGCGGTGTAAAGACGCTCGAGTCGAAGTGCAAGCTCGAAGTGCCTCCGGGCGGCGTCAAGGGCGAGCGCAAGCAGCGCCTGTCCGACTACGGCGTGCAGCTGCGCGAGAAGCAGAAGCTGCGCCGCATGTACGGCGTCCTCGAGCGCCAGTTCCGCAACTACTACCAGAAGGCGGCCGGTCGTCCGGGCGCCACGGGTGAGAACCTGCTGAAGTCCCTCGAGCGCCGGCTCGACAACGTCGTCTACCGCATGGGCTTCGCGACCACGCGTGCCGAGGCGCGGCAGCTCGTTTCGCACAAGGGCATCAACGTCAACGGCAAGCTCGTGAACGTGGCCTCCTACCAGGTCAGTGCGGGCGACGTCGTCGAGGTGCGCGAGCACGCGAAGACGCAGGGTCGCATCGCACACGCTCTCTCGATCGCCGCGCAGAACGGTTTTCCGGACTGGGTGCTGGTCGATGAGAAGAAGATGACCGGCACCTTGAAGACCGTCCCAGACCGGGACGAGATCCTGCCGGACATCAACGAGAACCTCGTCGTCGAGTTGTACTCGAAGTAATTTGAAACTGGCTCCCGCCCGGGAGCCATGGTCGTAAGACTCCAGGTGCCGCAAATGCAGGGATCAGTCGCCGAATTTCTGAAGCCGCGCGTCGTCAAGGTGACTCCGCAGGGTCCCCGTCACGCGCGTGTCGTCATCGAGCCGTTCGAGCGGGGCTTCGGCCACACGCTCGGCAACGCGCTGCGGCGCGTGCTTTTGTCCTCGCTCCCCGGTGCTGCGATCACCGAGGTCGAGATCGACGGCGTGCTGCACGAGTACACCTCGATCGAAGGCGTGCAGGAAGACGTCGTCGACGTGCTGCTGAACCTGAAGCTCGTGGCCGTGCGCATGCACGCGCGCGAAGAGTCGGAGCTGCGCCTCGTCAAGAAGGGCCCGGGCCCGGTCCGCGCCGGCGACATCCAGGGCGACCACGACGTCGAGATCCTGAACCCGGAACTCGTCATCGCGAACCTGACCAAGGCCGGCGAGCTCAACATGACGCTCAAGATCGAGCGCGGCCGTGGCTATCGCCCGGCAGTTGCACGCGGCTTCGAGGAGCAGACCCGGCCGATCGGCCGCCTGCAGCTCGATGCCTCGTTCTCGCCCGTGCGCCGCGTGACGTACAACGTCGAGTCGGCCCGCGTCGAGCAGCGCACCGATCTCGACAAGCTGATCATCGACATCGAGACGAACGGCACGATCGACGCCGAAGAGGCGATTCGCCGGGCCGGCGGGATCCTCAAGGACCAGCTGTCGGTGTTCGTCGACCTGCAGGGCCAGGAAGAGGGCGGCCAGAAGGCCGTCGAGACCCAGTTCGACCCGATCCTGCTCCGCCCGGTCGACGAGCTCGAGCTCACCGTGCGTAGCGCGAACTGCCTCAAGGCCGAGAACATCCACTACATCGGCGACCTGGTGCAGCGCACCGAGGTCGAGCTGTTGCGGACGCCCAACCTCGGCAAGAAGTCGCTCACCGAGATCAAGGAAGTGCTCGAGGGCCACGGCCTCTCGCTCGGCATGCGCCTCGACGGTTGGCCGCCGGTCACCCTGCGGCGCGAAGACGAATACAAGACGGCCTGAGCGCAGGCTCGGGTCACAAGCGGAATCTTAAAGAACCATGCGTCACCATCTTTCCGGTCTCCAGCTGTCGCGCAACAGCTCCCATCGCCACGCGCTGATGCGCAATCTTTCGTGCGCGCTCCTGCGCTACGAGACGATTCGGACGACCGTGCCGAAGGCGAAGGAACTGAGGCGCGTCGTCGAGCCGATCATCACCCTCGGCAAGACCGACAGCATCCACGCGCGACGCCGCGCGTTCGCGCAGCTGCGCGACGAGGCGCTCGTCGAGAAACTCTTCACCGATCTCGGACCCCGCTTCAAGGCGCGCGCCGGCGGCTACACGCGCATCCTGCGCATGGAAGAGCGCGCCGGTGACTCGGCGCCGATGGCGCTGATGCAGCTGGTCGACAAGGCGGCGGCGGAAGTCGCCGCGGCGCCGGCTCCGGAAGCGAAGCCCGCGAAGCGCGCCAAGAAGAAGGCGGCGCCCGAGGCGGAAGCCGAGGCGGCCCCGGCCGCGAAGAAGCCCCGCAAGAAGAAGGCGGCGGCCTGAGCAACGATTAGTCCGGCGTATTCCGGTCGCAAGACCGGGTCGCCATAGTAGTAGGCCGGGCGTAAAACCCCGGCCTTTTTTTTAGGCCGGCCGGTAGCGCATCCGCGTGCCGAGCCGCACCGACATCTCGATCTCCCCTGCCGTCAGCTCGATCGGGAACAGCACGCCCGAGACGTGCGCGGCGTGCAGGCTCGCGCCCTCGAGCCGAGTCTTCGAGAGGTTGAGGCCCCGCAAGTCCGCCTGGCGCAGGTACGCGCCCGACAGATCGAGGCCCGTCGGCTCGAGCGCCCGCAGGTCGAGACCGCGGAAATGGCAGTTGCGCAGGTCGCAGCGCTCGCCGCCGGCCTTGCGCCGGTTGAACTCATCCACGCGCCCCTCGCGCAGCAGCAGGTAGAGCGGATCGGCGCTCAGGCGCGGCTTGTCGGTCGTCATGCGTTCATTCCCCCGAAGCTCATCTAGTTTTCGATCGTCGCAAAGGCCCGGCGCGTCAGGTTCTCGGGTTCCGTCAGCGTCGCCACCACATTGTCCTCGATGCGCACGCCCCCGTACGGGGTGAAGTCGGCAACCGTGTCCCAGTCGATGTCGCGGCCGCGGCCATCGCCCTGCGCCTTCTGGAGCAGCAGGTCGATGAAGTAGACGCCGGGCTCGATCGTGACGACGGCACCCGCCTCGAGTCGACGCGTGAGGCGCAGGTACGGATGGCCTGCCGGCGGCGGCGCGACGCCACCCTCGGCCGATGCCTGGTGACCACCGACGTCGTGCACCTGGAGCCCGAGGTAGTGGCCGATGCCGTGCGGGAAGAAAACGCCGGTGAGGCCCGTCGCGACCGCGGCCTCGGGCGAGCAGCGCACGATGCCGAGTTCCACCAGCAGCGTTGCGATCAGCCGGTGGGCCGCAAGATGGATGTCAGGGTAGGCAACGCCGGGCGCGACCATCGCGCACAGCGATTGCTGCAATGTCTCGACGCCCGCAATCAGATCCGCGAAGGGACTCGCCGCGGTCGCGTAAGTGCGCGTGATGTCGGAGGCGTAGCCGCGAAATTGCGCGCCCGCGTCTATCAGGAAGGAACGGCGCACGCCCGCGGGCGTGCGCTTCAAATCGGTGTAGTGGAGGATCGCCGCGTGCTCGTTCACCGCGATGATGTTCGAGTACGGGAGCTCAGGCTCGGTGAGCCCGCAGGCCGCGAGGTACTCGAGATGGATCTCGTACTCCGACGCGCCGGCTGCAAATGCGCGATGCGCCGCGCGGTGCGCGCGTGCGCCGAGTCGCGAGGCCTCGCGCAGACACGCGAGCTCGTAAGGCGTCTTCGCGGCGCGCGCGAAATGCAGGTCATCGAGCAGCGCGCGCGGGTTTGATACGGAAAATCCCCAGTCGTCCGCGCCATCAAAAGGTTCGCCAACGTATGCGGTGCGCGGTGGAATGTGCGCGCGCGCATCGCCCGGATCGCGCAGCACCTTCACCTCGAACTGGTCCATCCAGCGGCCATCCGGCAGCACCGGCGGCTTGTGCCAGTAATCTTCGGGCTGGTGAAAAAGGAGCAAGGGCTTGCGGCCCGGGACGCAGATCAGGAACGAGCCCGGCGCATCCAGGATAGGGACCCACGCCTTGAAGTGCGGGTTGACCGCGAAGGGATCGGGACGGTCGTCGAGAAAGCGGTATTTGGCGCGGCCGGCGCCGATCGCGAGTGCACCGCAATCGATCCGGGCAAGCGCATGGCCCGTGCGGCTTTGCAGCTTCGCGACGTGCTCGGGGTAGAGTTGGTCCAGGTCCTCGGACGCGTGCATGGCGGCTCCCCGCGCGGCCCGGCGCGGCAGTGCGTTCGCGCGCGAGTGTAGACGGGACTGCCCGCACGACGCCACGGGCCTAACAATTGCGCGCATTTCGCCCGAAAGTCTGTACAATCCGGCTCCGTGGACCGGGCCCGGATCAGACCGACGCCGGACGGCCGCGATTTCTTACCACACCTGGAATTTGGGGTATCGACCGATGAACCTGAAAATCGCTCTTGGCGCCGCCGCGCTCGTTCTGGCGCTCGTCGCCTGCGGAAAGAAGGAAGAAGCTGCTGCTCCTGCCGCTGAGACGGCTGCCCCGGCTGCGGCGCCTGCCGCTGCCCCGGCTGACGCTGCTGCGCCGGCTGCTGCTCCTGCCGACGCTGCTGCCGCTCCGGCCGCCGCTCCGGCCACTGCCCCGGCCGACGCGCCGAAGCAGTAATCGCGACGCGCAAGCGTCTGCGATATGAACCGGGTCGGATCGCCAGGTTTCCTGGTGGGTCCGCCCGGTTTTTTAATTGGGGGGGTCGGGACGTTCGTCCCGCACTGAGCTCGACGTGAGCGTGACACTCCGTGACGCCCGGGCGCTGGCCGAGGATCGCAGCTGGATCCAGGCGGTGTATCCGGAGTACATCGAGGAACTCGCGGAGGTCTCGCGCTCCGGCACCGGGGTCTTCCCGATCACCGGCGAGCACGGACCGCGCGAGGCGGAACTGCTCGCACGCTGGTTCCGCGACGACCGTTCGCACCCGCTCCTGATTCTCGAAGGCGGCCGCCCGGCCGGCTTTGCACTCGTGTCCCGCCCGCTCGTCGCGCCGAAGCCCGGCGTCGTCGCCGGCTACCGGATGGCCGAGTTCTTCGTGCGCAGCTCCTTCCGCCGCCGCGGCATCGGCCGCGTCGCCGCCGGACTCATCTTCAGCCGCTTCGCCGGCGCCTGGGAAATCCGCGAATCGACGACGAACGCCGATGCGGTGAATTTCTGGCGACGTACCGTCATGCAGTACACGCGCGGCGACTACGAGGAACGCGTCCGCGACGGCGAAGTCCGGCAGCAGTTCGTGAGCAGCAATTCCCCGGGCCTCGGCCGTCCCTGAGAAGCCCGGCGCCGGCACGCGCCCGCGACACTCCGTTTCCGTGACCTGACGCCGCGCCGCCCCGCGCGCCGCGGCGCAACATTTCCCGCACCGCGGCGCCTGGCGTCCGTCGCCCTCGCCATCGCAGGAGGCCACCTGGGGCACCCCCGGCGGCCGTCCGCCTGGCCTCACCCACGTGAAGCCCGTCACAGATGCAGAGCCCGTAGGGCCCCACGAGGCCCTACGGGGCACCCGTCCCTAAGGACTCGAATCCGCGCGCCGATAACCGGGGGGCGGCGCCACATAACGTCGCGGACGGCGCAGCGGCGCGAGCCGGGCAGCGGGCCATTCGGAGTGAACCGATGAAGATCATGATCGTGGACGACTCCGTGGCGATGCGGATGATCGTCAAGAAGACGCTGCGCCAGGCCGGCTTCGCGGGACACGAGATCTCCGAGGCCGAGGACGGCGTGAGGGCGCTCGAGGCCATCCGCTCGGGCTCACCCGACCTCGTGCTCTGCGACTGGAACATGCCGAGGATGAGCGGCATCGAGCTCCTCGAGCACCTCGCCGCGGCCGGGCTCAAGCTGATCTTCGGCTTCGTCACCAGCGAAACGACCCTCGAGATGCGCAACCGCGCCGCGAATGCCGGCGCCCGCTTCCTGATCGCGAAGCCCTTCACGCCCGAATCCTTCAAAGCGGCGCTGAGCCCGCACATCCACTGAGTGGCCGAGCCGACCCGCCGCCATGACAACTGCCTACCCGATGCCCGATGCGAACAAGGTGCGAGCGATGCTCGGCATCCTTTTCGACGGGCTCGACGTTCGCCGCGGCAAGCGCTTTGAGGTCGAGCCCGCCTCGCACTGCTGGGTCGGCGTCTACGTCGCCGACGACGGCGCGCCGGTCGCGGCGTGCATTGCCGATCGCGCACTCGCCGCCAACGCGAGCGCGGCGCTCTCGATGCTGCCGCCCGCCGTCGCGCGCGATGCGGCGATCCTGGGATCCCTCAGCGACGGCATGGTCGAGAACCTGCACGAGGTGCTCAACATCTGCTCGCGGCTCTTGATGAACGAGGGCTGCCAGCACCTGAAGCTCAAGAACGTGTACCCGGCCGAGGCGCTCCCGAAGGCGGTCGCGCGCTTGTTCGCCGCGCAGAAGGGCCGCGTCGACTTCGAGCTCGATTTTCCGAAATACGGACCCGGCACCCTCGCCGTGGTCAGCACCTGAAGAAGAGAGAAGAGACGAGAAATGGAAGCCGCAAAAAGCCCGCCCGGATCCGCCAAGACCCAGCAGCAGCTCGCCTTCGAGTTCGTGACTGCACTCGCCGCCGAACTCTCGAGCGGCAAGATCGACCTGCCGTCGTTTCCGGACGTCGCGATCCGCGTGCGCCGCGCGCTCGCGAGCGACGACACGGGCGTCGACCAGGTCGTGCGCATCGTCGGCTCCGAGCCCGCGCTCGCCGCGCGCCTCATCAAGATGTCGAACTCCGCCGCGCTCAACCGGAGCGGAAAGCCCATCACCGAGCTTCGCACCGCGATCGCCCGCATGGGCTACAACATGGTGCGCAGCGCCGCGATCTCCTTCGCGATGGCGCAGCTACGGACGAGCGACAGCCTCAAGGGCCTCAACAAGCCGCTCGAGGCGCTCTGGAAGTCGAGCACCTACGTCGCCGCCTTCTGCTACGTGCTCGCCAAGAACCACACCAAGCGCAACGCGGATGAAGCGTTCCTGTGCGGCCTCCTGCACGGCGTCGGGCGCATGTACCTGCTGACGCGCACGCCCAAGTTCCCCGAGTTCCTCGGCGATCCGATCTCCCTCGCCGAGACCATGCGCGACTGGCATGCCGACGTCGCCAAGGCGATCCTCGAGAACTGGGAGATGTCCGAGGAGCTCGTGCAGGCCATCACGCTGCAGGATGACGTCACCCGCGTGCACTCCGGCCCCGCCGATCTCACCGACATCGTCGTCGTCGCCAACATGATGGCGACCTACCTCGATCACCCGGAATCGCTCGTGCTCAACATGAGCGGAGTCACGGGCTTCAAGATGCTCGGGCTCGACGAGGAGAACTGCCCGACAGTGCTCGCCGAGTCGCGCGCGGAGATCGAGGCGCTGCGGCAGGCACTCGGCGGCTGAACCCACGCGCGATTGCCGAATTCCCGTCTTGCGGGCCGGCACCCGTGCCTCTATTGTCAGCCCGCCCTTGGCCCACTCCGCAGTGCAGGGATCAAGCATGGAGCCCCGGTCGAGCCCCGCGAACCACGAAGACGACCTGACGCTCCTCGAAGGCGCGGTGTGGGCGACCGAGCTCGGCGCCTACGAGTGGGACATGGACGCCGACCGCAACCGCTGGCTCAACGACTGGTGCCGGCACCACGACATCGATCCTTGCGAGGGCAGTGAGCACGGCATCCGCTGGCGCGCGATGGTCCACCCGGACGACCGCGACGCCGCGCGCGCGGAGTTCGAGGCGCACGCCGCCGGCGAGCGCGACCGCTACGAGAGCGAATACCGAATCAAGACGCTCTCCGGCGGCTGGCGCTGGGTCCGCAACCGTGCCTGCATCGTGCCCTCCCGGCGGCCGTCGGAGCCGATGCGCCTGATCGGCGTCTGCCTCGACATCAACGAGCAGCGCAAACTCGCGGAGGAACTCGAGCGCAGCCGCCGCAATCTCGAGGCCCTCGCGGCGGCGGCGCCCATCTGGATGATGCTGCTCGACGCCAATGGCCTGATCGAGTTCGCGAACCGTTCCGTGCGCGGCGTCAGCCCCGCGCAGCTGATCGGTCGCTCGATGGCCGAGGTGATCGGTGATCCGAGCGAGGCGGCGGCGATCGAGGCGTTCCGTCGCGCGGTCATCCGCGCGCGCGCGCCGCAGATGCTGACGACGCTGCTCAAGGACGGCCGCTCGATCGGGACCTGGGCGACGCCGATCATCCAGCACGGCGAGCTCACCGGCATCGCCTCCGTCAGCGTCGACCTTTCCGAACGCCGCAGTCGCGAGCGCGACCTCCTCGAGGCGGTAACCCGCGAGCAGCAGCGCTTCGGCCACGACCTGCACGATGGCCTCGGCCAGGAACTGACCGGCATCGCGCTCCTCGTGAAGACCCTGGTCAAGCGAGCGGAGAAGGAATCGCCGGACCTGCGCGAGGGGCTGAACGAGGTGCTCGACTACGTGACGGGCGCCATCGCGACCAGCCGCGAGGTGGCGCGCGGCGCCTCGCCCGTTGGCCGCGAGCACGGCGGCCTCGGGCGCGCGCTCGCGGACCTTGCGAAGCGCTGGCCGTCGACCCCGGAGCTCAAGGTCGTGCACCGCATCGACCCGCTGGCCGGCGAGCGGCTCGAGCCGCTCGCGGCCGAGCACATCTATCGGATCGCGCAGGAATCCCTGAGCAACGCCGTGCGGCACAGCGGCGCGAGTCGCATCGACCTCGTGCTCGAGCACGGCAAGTCGCCCGCCGGCGCCCGGCTCCTGGTCGAGGATGACGGCCGCGGCATCCGCGCCGAGGACATGCTGGCGGACGGGCTCGGCCTCAAGATCATGCGGGCGCGGGCCGAGCTCCTGGGCGCTGCGCTGCGCATCGGGGGCCGCGAGCCGCAGGGCACGCGCATCGAGTGCGTCTACGAGCCGGGCGGCGCGCCGAAGCGCGAGCGCCCGCCGCTCTAACCCTTCCCGCCTCTCAGGCCCGGCGTCGCTGTCGCACGCCTGGCTTCGCGAGCACGGTCTTCAGGTACTCGCCCGTGTAGGACCCCTCGGTCCGCGCGAGGTCCTCCGGGGTCCCGACGCCGAGCACGCGCCCGCCGCCGTCACCGCCCTCGGGACCAAGATCGATGATCCAGTCCGCGGTCTTGATCACATCCAGGTTGTGCTCGATCACGACGACCGTGTTGCCCTCGTCGCGCAGCCGCCTCAGCACCCCGAGCAGCAGCGCGATGTCATGGAAATGAAGTCCCGTCGTCGGCTCATCGAGGATGTAGAGCGTCCGTCCGGTCGCGCGCTTGGAGAGTTCCTTCGCGAGCTTGACGCGCTGCGCCTCGCCGCCCGAGAGCGTCGTCGCGTTCTGCCCGAGCCGTACGTAGGAGAGGCCGACGTCGAGCAGGGTCTTCAGCTTGT
>CAYNCY010000025.1:0-5094 GCA_964395195.1 uncultured Steroidobacteraceae bacterium | reverse complement strand
AAAAACGCGTGGCCGTCCTCGACGGTGAGGTCGAGCACCTCGTGGATGGTCTTGCCCCGGTAGCGGATCTCGAGCGTCTCGCGGTTGTAGCGCTTGCCCTTGCAGATGTCGCAGGGCACGTACACGTCCGGCAGGAAGTGCATCTCGACCTGGATCACGCCATCGCCCTGGCAGGCCTCGCAGCGACCGCCCTTGACGTTGAAGCTGAAGCGGCCGGGCTCGTAGCCGCGCGCGCGCGCTTCGGGCGTCTGCGCGAAGAGCTCGCGGATCGGCGTGAACAGCCCGGTGTACGTCGCGGGGTTCGAGCGCGGCGTGCGACCGATCGGGCTCTGGTCGATGTCGATTACCCGGTCGATCTGGAAGAGGCCCTCGATGCCCTCACTCGGCGCCGGCTCATCGGCGGAGTCGTTGAGCGCCTGCGCGACCCGGCGATAGAGCGTGTCGTTCACGAGCGTCGACTTGCCGGAGCCCGAGACACCCGTGACGCAGGTCAGCAGCCCGATCGGGATCTCGACCGTCACGTGCTTCAGGTTGTTGCCAGTGGCGCCGATGACCTTGAGCTGGCGTTTGGGGTCTGGCGCCATGCGGCTCGTGGGCACGGCGATCTTCTCGCGGCCCGAGAGATAGGCGCCGGTGAGTGAGCGCGGGCTCGCCTCGATGTCGGCGACGCTGCCTTCCGCGACGATCTCACCGCCATGCACGCCGGCACCCGGACCCAGGTCCACGATGTAGTCGGCCTGGCGGATCGCGTCCTCGTCGTGCTCGACGACGATCACGGTGTTGCCGAGGTCACGGAGTCGTATCAGCGTGTCGAGCAGGCGCTGGTTGTCGCGCTGGTGGAGGCCAATCGAGGGCTCGTCGAGGATGTACATGACGCCGACGAGCCCCGAGCCCACCTGGCTCGCGAGCCTGATGCGCTGCGCCTCGCCGCCCGAGAGCGTCTCGGCGCTCCGGTCGAGAGTGAGGTAGTCGAGCCCGACGTTCGCGAGGAAGCCGAGCCGGTCGGCGATCTCCTTCTGGATCTTGACCGCGATCGCGCCGCGCCAGCCCGGCAGCGACAGCTCGCGGAATGCCGCCAGCGCGCGGCCGACCGACATCGCGGTCACCTCGGCGATGTTGCGGCCGGCGACGAAGACGTGGCGCGCGGCGACGTTGAGGCGCGTGCCGCCGCAGTCGGTGCAGGGCTTGCTGCCGAGGTACTTGGCGAGCTCCTCGCGCACCATCATCGAGTCGGTTTCCTTGTAGCGCCGCTCGAGGTTCGGGAGGATGCCCTCGAACGCGTGGCGCTTGCGGGTCGTGCCGCCGCGCCCGTCGAAGTAGCGGAACTCGATCGTGTCCTCGCCGCTGCCGTAGAGGAGCACCTTCTGCACCTTCGGGTCGATGTCGCGCCACGGCGTCTCGACGTCGAACTTGTAGTGCCGCGCGAGCGACTGGATGAGCGTGAAGTAGTAGGCGTTGCGCCGGTCCCAGCCGCGCACGGCGCCCGCCGCGAGCGACAGCTGCGGCTGGGTCACGAGGCGCGCGGGGTCGAAGAACTGCTTCTGGCCGAGCCCGTCGCACGCCGGGCACGCGCCCGCGGGGTTGTTGAACGAGAAGAGCCGGGGCTCGAGCTCGGCGAGCGACCAGCCGCAGATGTTGCAGGCGAACTTGTCGGAGAACACGAGCTCGGCGCGCTTCGGCGCGTCGAGGAAGGCGATCGTCGCGATGCCGCCACCGAGCCGCAGCGCCGTCTCGAAGGACTCCGCGAGGCGCTGCGAGAGATCGGACCGCACCTTGAAGCGATCGACGACCGCCTCGATGGTGTGTTTCTTGCGAAGGTCGAGCGCGGGCGGGTCGTCGAGCTCGACCACCTTGCCGTCGATGCGCGCGCGCACGAAGCCCTTGCCCTTGAGCTCATCGAGCACCTGCGCATGCTCGCCCTTGCGCTCCTTGATGACGGGTGCGAGCAGCAGGAGCCCCGAGCCCTCCGGGAGCTCGAGCACCTGGTCGACCATCTGCGAGATCGTCTGCGCGGCCAGGTCGAGGCCGTGGTCCGGGCAGCGCGGGATGCCGGCGCGCGCGTAGAGGAGGCGCAGGTAGTCGTAGATCTCCGTGACCGTCGCGACCGTCGAGCGCGGGTTGTGCGAGGTCGACTTCTGCTCGATCGAGATCGCGGGCGAGAGCCCCTCGATCGAATCGACGTCGGGCTTCTCCATCATCGAGAGGAACTGGCGTGCGTACGCCGACAGCGACTCGACGTAGCGACGCTGTCCCTCGGCATAGATCGTGTCGAAGGCAAGCGAGGACTTCCCCGAACCCGACAGCCCCGTCAGCACGATCAGCTTGTCGCGCGGGAGCTCGAGATCGAGATTCCGGAGGTTGTGCGTCCGCGCGCCGCGGATGGTTATCTTCTGCATGTGAGCCCGGGAAATTCTGGCGAATTCGTTAGAATACAAGGCCATTCCCCCCGACAGGTAACTCCTTCAGTGACCGACCCCGCCAAGGCCGGCTCCCGGCCCGGCCGGCTTCGTTTCGAGGGCGGGGAGGGCCGGGCCGTCGCCGCGCTCGCGGCGATCTACGGCATCCGGATGCTCGGGCTGTTCATCATGTTCCCGGTCCTGGTGCTCTACGGGCGGTCGCTGCCGGGGGGGAGTGCCGCGCTCGCGGGCCTCGCCATCGGGGCGTATGGACTCGCCCAGGCTGTCCTACAGATCCCGTTCGGCATTCTCTCGGACCGCCTCGGGCGGCGGCCCGTGATTGCGCTCGGGCTCGGGCTCTTTGCCCTCGGGTCGCTCCTCGGCGCCGCGGCCGGGAGCATCGGGGCGGTCATCCTCGCCCGTGTCGTGCAGGGCTCCGGGGCGGTCTCCGGGCCCGTCACGGCGCTCCTCGCGGACCTGACGCGCCCCGCGATCCGTACGCGGGCCATGGCGCTGATCGGCATCAGCATCGGGGGGGCGTTCATCCTCGCGCTCGTCGCGGCGCCGCTCCTTGCCGCCTCGATCGGGGTGCCGGGCATCTTCCTCGTGACCGCCGCGCTCGCCGGGTTCGCCCTCATCGTCCTCTACGCCGTGGTGCCGACGCCGCCGGGAGGGGCCGTGCCCGCGCGCGCGCGCGGGCCGCTCGCCCCCGCGCTCGATAGGAGCCTCTGGCCCCACTACTTCGGGATTTTCGCGTTGAGCGCGGCCTTGAGCGCGACCTTCTTCGCGGCGCCGCTCGCCCTGCACGACTACCTCGGCATCGAGGCGGGCCGGCACTGGCGCACCTATCTCGGGGTGTTCCTGGCCTCGATCCCGCCGACGGCGCTCCTCGTGCTCGCAAGCGAGCGCTCTCGGGCGCCCGATCGGATCATGCGGGCCGGCATCGCCGTGCTCGTCGTCGCGCTCGCGGCGAGCGCGTCGGTCCTCCACGACTACGCGGGACTTGCGGTGACGCTCGCGATTTTCTTCACCGCTTTCAATTACCTGGAAGCACGCCTGCCGGCACGGCTGTCGCAGGCCGCGGAACCGTCCGTCCGGGGCGCCGCACTCAGCGTCTTCGCGACCGCCCAGTTCCTCGGTTCATTCGCGGGCGCCGCGCTCGGCGGACCCCTCTCCTCGAGCGCGCTCGGGCTCGGCGGGGTCTTCATCGGGGTCGCCGTTCTCAGCCTCGCGTGGTTCTTCGTCGCGCGCACCGCGCCTCGCAATTCGGGCGATTGACCCCAAGAATTGTGGGCCGCCTGCAGGCGCCCGCGGCGTAAACTACGCGTCCGGTCGGGCGAGGCGATCCCCGGCGGCACGGTCATACATCAGGAGCGGTCACATGGCGCGCGGTATCAACAAGGTGATTCTGGTCGGCAACCTCGGGCAGGACCCGGAGACTCGGGCGATGCCAAGCGGCAAGGCCGTGACCAACGTGCGCATCGCGACGAGTGACAGCTGGCGCGACAAGACGACCGGCGAGCAGAAGGAGCAGACCGAGTGGCACTCGGTCGTGTTCTTCGACCGTCTCGCCGAGATCGCCGCCGAGTACCTGCGCAAGGGCTCGCAGGTCTACGTCGAGGGACGTCTGCGGACCCGCAAGTGGCAGGACAAGACCACCGGCAACGATCGCTACACGACCGAGATCGTCGGCAACGAGATGCAGATGCTCGGCGGCCGGGGCGGCGGACAGTCGGGCGGCGGATCGGGCGGTGGCGGCTCCTCGCGCCCGGCACCGGCGCCTTCGGACGAGTACGCGCAGGCGGCACCCGCGGGCGGCAAGGGCGACGATGCCCTCGATGACGACATTCCGTTCTGAGCCGGCGACCTCTGGTCGCTAACTCGCTGATTTAGAAAGGCTTGATCGCCCGCCGAACGGGGTGGCGCCTTTATGTAGGCCGGCGGACAGGGTACGCTTGCCGGCCTTCGCGCGCGCCCGTCCCATGCCCGGTCATCTCTACCTAAAAACGTTCGGCTGCCAGATGAACGAGTACGACTCCACCCGCATGGTGGACGTCTTGCGCGCGGCCGAAGGTCTCGAGCCCACCGAGAACATCGACGAGGCGGACGTCGTCCTCCTCAACACCTGCTCGATCCGCGAGAAGGCCGAGGACAAGGTGTTCTCGCACCTTGGCGTCTATGCGGAACTCAAGGCGCGCCGCCCGGGCCTCTTGATCGGCGTCGGCGGCTGTGTCGCGAGCCAGGAAGGCGAGGGCATCCTGAAGCGCGCGCCCTACGTCGACGTCGTGTTCGGGCCGCAGACGCTGCACCGGCTTCCCGAGCTCCTCGCCGCGGTGCGCGCGACGGGCCGGCCGCAGGTCGATGTGAGCTTTCCGGAGAACGAGAAGTTCGACCGGTTGCCCGCGCCGACCGCGAGCGCCGCGACCGCGTTCGTCTCGATCATGGAGGGCTGCAGCAAGTACTGCAGCTTCTGCGTCGTGCCCTATACGCGCGGCGAGGAGATCAGCCGCCCGTTCGACCAGGTGCTCGCGGAAGTCGCCTCGCTCGCGGCGCAGGGCGTCAGCGAAGTGACACTCCTCGGCCAGAACGTCAACGGCTACGCGGGCGAACTCGAGGACGGGGAGCCGGCGGACCTCGCGCTCCTGGTCGAGCACGTCGCGCAGATTGCGGGAATCGAGCGCATCCGCTACACGACCTC
>CAYNCY010000024.1:15044-16650 GCA_964395195.1 uncultured Steroidobacteraceae bacterium | reverse complement strand
CTGCGGGGCAGCGCCAGCGGCTCTCCGGCTGGCGAGAGCGCCTCGGCGAAGCCCCCCGCATCCCGGTCGACACCGTTTCGCAACCACAGCGGGTAGGCGCTTCCGACCAGCCACTCGAGCAGCCGCCCGCGCAGCGCCGCCAGCCTCGCCTCGGCGAGCGGCTCCTCTTCGCCGCCCACGCTAGTGGGTGGCCTGCGCGGTCGCGGTGCCGGACTCCACGATGCGCGCGCGGCGTGCGAAAAACGCGAACGCAGCGATCGAGGCATAGGCCAGTGCCGGCACGACGAACGCCGGCGCGAGACCGACGTGATCCGCGATGGTGCCCACAATCGGCGGCAATACGGCGCCGCCGACGATGGCCATGCAGAGGAATCCCGACGTCGCGGCGGCGCCGGCGGTGGAGCGTTCGAGGGTCAGCGTGAAGATCGTCGGAAAGAGAATCGAGTTGAAGAGGCCGATCGAGAGGGCTGCGACCGCGGCCGGCGCACCCTGCACAGCGATCACGATCACGCAGAGCACGCCGGCCGTGGCCGCCGCGGTCAGCGTCAGCCGGGCGGCCGGAATCCACGTCATGAGCGCACTCCCGACGAAACGCCCCACCATGGCTCCCAGCCAGTAGAGGCTGAGGAACTCGCCCGCGCGCTCGAGGGTCACTCCCAGCACGGTGGTCTGGTGCAGGTAGTTGATCATGATGCTGCCGATCGACACCTCGGCACCGACGTACAGGAAGATCGCAAGCCCGCCCAGCAGCGCCCACCGCGAGCCGAGCACGCGCGTGATGGCCGTGGACGAGCCGGCGGCGGCTTTCTCGGGTCCCGTCAGCCGGCGGCGCGACAGCCCGATGAACACGACGAGGAGCGCGATCAGCGTCGCGATCAGGAGGAACGAGTGATCGATCGAACGGAGCGACGCCTCCCGCTGGGCGAGGCGGTCGGCGCCCTCGCTCGAGAACACCCCGCCGTGGAGCATGAGGCGCGCCCCCAGGTACGGTGCGATCACGGTGCCGAGTGAATTGAACGCCTGCGACAGCGTCAGGCGCAGGTGCGAGCGGTTCGGCGGCCCGAGAGCGGCGGCGAGCGGGTTGGCGGCCACCTGCAGGACGGTGATCCCGGAGGCGATGATAAAGAGTGCGACCAGCAGGATCGCGTACGCATTCGCCTGCGTGCCGAGCAGGATAACGAGGCACCCGACGAGCATGGCGCCGAGCGCATACAGGATCCCGGCGGCGTAGCCGCGCCGCGCCACGAGCGCGGCGGCCGGCAGCGAGATCACGCCGTACGCCATGAAATAGGCGAACTGCGTCAGCATCGATTCCGTGTACGAGAGGCTGAAGATGGCCCGCACCGCCGGGATCAGCGGATCGATCATCGCCGTGATGAACCCCCAGGCAAGGAACAACGTCGTCACGGCGATGTACGCCGCGCGGACGTCGGGCGCGTCACTCTTCACGTTCTCTCCTCCGGACCGGTCGGCCGCGGCATTCAGATGGTCTTGAACAGGGCAAAGCGCGTCGGCAGGAACCGGTCGCTGAACGGCAGGATGGCGGCGCCGACGGCCGGTGCATCATCGGCGGTGGCTGCGCGCGCCACCGGGGCATTGGAGGGCA
>CAYNCY010000024.1:0-15034 GCA_964395195.1 uncultured Steroidobacteraceae bacterium | reverse complement strand
GTCGCAAGGCCGGCCATGCGCGCGTTGAGCGAAGTCGCCAGCCGGTCGACGAGTTCGGCCGGCAACCGGCCACCGATCAGGATGGCTTCCGGATTGACAAGACAGTTGATCGCCGTGAACGCACCGACGAGCGCTTCCGTCGATTCGCTGATCCAGGCATCGACGACGGCGCGCGCCACGGGTTCGAGCCGGCTGAGTCCGGCCGGCGAGGTGACGCGGACTCCCCGGTCCGCGAGGCGCGTGTAGAGCGCCGACAGCGAGACGATTTTCTGGAGCTCGGTGTCCTCGCCCGCCCGGTTGCGCGCGTGCATGAGCCCGATCTCGCCGCTGCGACCGTTCGCGCCGCGAAAGTAGCTGCCATCCAGCACGAGCCCGCCGCCGAGCGCGGCCGTGACGAGCACATAGAAGAAGCTCCGGTACTGCTGCCCGGAGCCGAACTGCATCTCGCCGATCGCCGCGGCGGCAGCATCGTTCTCGACGACGGTCGGGAGCCCGAGCGCATCCTCGACGAGATCGCCCACCGAAGTCCGTTGCCACTCGGCGTAGTCGGCCGGCTGGTCCGGCAGCACCGTGCGGGTCAGGTCGTCGGGGAATGCGACACCGCAGCCCTCCAGTCGACTCCGCGGAACGCGCGCACCCGCAACGAGTTCCGCGAATCCCCTGGTGATGAACGCGCGTACGTCGTCGGGCCGCGCGAAGCGCATCTCGCTCGCCACGCGGCCGCGGACGGTGCCCGTGAAGTCGACGACCACCATCGTCAGGTGATCGCGGTCGACGTTGAGGCCGACCGAGAAGCGCCCGACCGGGTTGATCGCGAGCCGCATCGAGGGCTTGCCGCGCATCCCGCGTCGATGGCCCGTCTCGACGACGAGCCGGTCCTTGACGAGGCGCGCCGCGATGTTCGCAACCGCCGCGGGCGTGAGTCCGGTCATGGCCGCGACTTCGAGGCGAGTCGCGGCGCCCGCAACGCGGATGGCCTGCAGTGTCACGCGCTGGTTGTGATCCCCGGCGCGCGCGACGTTCGTGCCGGAGAGGAGCGCCGGCGCCGCGACGGACGAGCGCGTGGCGCGCGTGCGCGTCATCGTCGCGCCCCGCTTCGCGCCGTTGCCGCGGCGCGTGGCGCTGCCTCGAGTGCGTCCGCGGCGAGCGCGATCGAGCCCAGCGGACCTGCCTGGGCACCGAGCGCGGGTGGCGCGATCAGCGCCTCCACACCACCCGGCAGTCGCACGAGATCGAGGTAGCCCCCCGCGCTCTCGACCAGCCGGCGGCGGATGGCGGCCAGGAGCGACGGTCGGTCGTCGGCGACGCCACCGCCAATCAGGATGCGCCGTGGCGCGGAGGCAAAGATGAGCGTATGCGCCAGCGATCCCAGGGTGTGGGCCACGAGTGCCCACGCAGGATCGTCGAGCGCCAGCTCCGCGGCCGGTCGGCCCGCCCGCGCGGCAATCGCGGGGCCGGAAGCCAGCCCCTCGACGCAGTCGCCGTGATACGGACAGATGCCGGGCCAGTCATCGCCCGGCGCGCGGCCGACACGCACGTGGCCGAGTTCCGCGTGACTGAACCCGTGCACCGGTCGCCCCGCCACGACGAGTCCGACGCCGATGCCGGTCCCGACGGTCACGTACGCGAAGTCCGCAAGCCCCTGCGCGGCGCCCCAGCGACCCTCGGCGAGCGCTGCCCCGTTGACGTCCGTGTCGACACCCGTCGGCACTCCGCGCCCGGCTGCCAGCGCGCCGAGGACGTCGATGTCGCGCCAGCCGGGTTTCGCACTCGCGAGCACGTGCCCGAACGTCGGGGACGCGGGGTCGAGGTCAAGCGGCCCGAATGCGGCGAGGCCGAGTGCAGCCGGCGCACCGTGCAGCGCCTGCCACTCATCGAGAACGGCCGCGACTGCGCCGAGCGTGCCCTTGGGATCGAGCGTCGGCACCCGCGCCTGAGCGCGGATGTCCTTCGGGCCCGTCGCGAGCGTCAGCACGCATTTCGTCCCGCCGAGTTCGATGCCGGCCAGAAGCGGCAAATCCATCAGGAGGTCGCCTTCGCGGGTCGGGCGCTCGCGGCATCGAACAGCGAGTCGTGCGGGACGGCGCTTCGTGCGGCGGCGTCGGTCTCGGCCGCCAGCCGGCGCAGGATTTCCTTGAATTGGGCCGGCGGAACGACATCGATCAGCGGATCGTGCCGCGCCGGTCGCACCTGCATGCCATCGAGGATGTAGAACCAGCTGAGATCCGTGAAAAGCTCGCCCGCCCTGGGGCGCACCCGACCGGTTTCCCGGTAGAGCGCAATCCGCTCGGCGAGCGATGCTGGCGGCTCGGCTGCCCGGCAGTCGCGCCAGAACGCCGTATCGTCGCGTTCGGTCAGGCAGTAGTGCAGCACGATGAAGTCGCGGATCCGCTCGATCTCATCGGCGATTGCCGCGTTGTACGCATCGACGTTGGCTTGCGCGAAGCCGCGGTCCGGAAAGTGCTCGAGCAGGTGGTAGATCGAGCTCGCCGCGAGGTGGATGCTGGTCGACTCCAGGGGCTCGAGGAAGCCGGAGGCGAGCCCCACGGCGATGACGTTGTGATGCCACGCGAGGCGACGGCGCCCGGCGGTGAACTTGAGAACTCGGGGCTCCGCCTCGGGCGCCGTTCCGAGCTCTCCGAGAAAATCCGCGAGCGCCGCCTCATCCGAGACGTGCGCGCTCGAATAGACGTAGCCGTTGCCGGTCCGGTGGACCAGCGGGATGCGCCAGCGCCAACCGGCGGGTCGGGCGGAGGCCTCCGTGTAGGGTGGACGCGGGCGGGTGACGCTGGTCGGCGCCGCCACCGCGCGATCGCACGGCAGCCAGCGTTGCCAGTCGAGGTAGCCCGTGCCGAGCGTCTGCTCGATCAGGACGCCCCGGAACCCGCTGCAATCGATGTAGAGATCGGCGCTTCGGCTGGTGCCATCCTCGAGCACGAGTGCCTCGATACCCCCGTTTGCGCTTCGCGTCGCGCCACGCACGGTCGCTGACACGCGCTCGACACCGAGCCGCGTGGCATAGGCCGCGAGGTACGTCGCGACGAGGCCGGCATCGAAGTGAAGCGCATAGCGAAGACCCGCCGCGGCGCCTCCGGGTTCAGCGCGGCGAAACCGGTTCTCCTCGGCGAGGCGTGCGGTGAGGCTGAAGTCGGTGAACCTCGGCGTCTCGCCCGCCGCCAGCAGCCGCTGCCACGCGTGGAAAAACGGGCGACGGTTGATCGTGGCTCCGAAGGTCCCGAACGGATGCCAGTAGCGGTGTCCCGGCTTCAGCCAGTCGTTGAAACGGATGCCGAGCTTGTAGGTCGCCTTCGTGTGGCGGCAGAAGTCCGCCTCGTCGATCGACAAAAACTTGAGCAGGTCGAGGATCGGCGGGATCGTGGCCTCACCGACGCCGACGGTGCCGATGTCCGGGGACTCGACCACCGTGATGCGCATGCCGGTGCCCGGCAAGGCTCGCGCGAGGATCGACGCCGCGAGCCAACCGGCCGTACCGCCGCCCAGCACGAGGATGCTGCGCAGCGGTCCCTGCCCTGTCGCGGACTCGGCCGTGGCGACGCCCATGACTGCCTCCCGAGCGCGAGGGGACGGCGGCCGCAACAGCGGCCGCTCTCGGTATCGGTCAGCCGGGCGGCGTTGCGCCGCCCGGCCTCAACCCCTCGGCACGAGCCTCAGAGCTTACCCTTGACGCCGAAGAAGATCCGGCGACCCGTGTCGTCGTACGTGAACGGCTCGTTCGGCCACTGCAGGTACGTGTGCTGCTTCTCGTTCGAGAGGTTCACGACCGAGAGGACCACGCCGAAGTGCGGCCCGAAGTCGTAGCCGAGCTGGCCGTCCAGCTGGCCGTACTTCGCCGCGTAGATCGTGTAGACCTTCGGGACGTTGTTGATGTCGTTGAAGGAGAACGACGATCCGACACCCGAGGAGTTGACCGATTGGCCGCGCCACGCGTAGGCAAGGCGCGCCGAGAACCCGTCGTGCTCGAAGTAGCCGATCGCGTTGACCGACAGGTTCGGTACGCCCGGGATCGGCAGGTGATCCGCGAAGGAACTCGACTGCGTGGACGATGAGTTCGCGCGCGTCAGGTTGAACTGGAAGCCAAGGCCGTTATCGAACGCGTACTGCGTCGTGAACTCGAGGCCCTGGATCTTGCCGGTGCCACCGTTGATGAGCGAGGACACGTTGGCGGTGCTCCCGCCGGTGCCGTCCAGCACGAACGTCGGGATGTTCGCCGTCGTCACGAAGTTGTCGACGGCCTTGTAGAAGTAGCCAACGCTCATCAGGCCGCCGCGCGCGAAGTAGTTCTCCCAGGACAGATTGAACTGCGAGGCGCGGAACGGATCGAGCGACGCGTTGCCGGAGCTGCCACCATCGAACTTGAATCGCACTTGGCCGTTCGGGCCGTCCGGCGCGCGGGTGAAGCCGTACTGGAGGCCGCGGCCGATGTCGTTGAGGTTCTGCGGCGACATCACGCGGGCTGCTCCGAAACGCAGCTTCTGCGTGTCGGTCAGGTTCAGCACGAAGTTGAACGACGGCAGCACGTCCGTGTAGCTGCGGGTGTTCTCGAAGGGAACGTCGTTCGCATCCACGCCGTTCCACGACGCGGTGCCGACGTACGTCGAACCGTTCGGGTTCGTCTCGCCGCCGTCCACCGTGAGCTGGGTGCGCACGAAGCGGATGCCGAAGTTCGCGTGCCAGATCTTGCTGGCATCGCCTGCATCGCCCATCACGTAGGCCGACGAGGTGCGCTCCTTGACGTCGTAGGAGTTGAGCGCGTCCTTGAAGAACGCCTCGGTGTTGTTGGTCACACCCGCCTGGCCCCACAGGGTGTTGAGGTACGTCGCCGGGTTCGTCATGCCGCCCGTGTACGGGTTCTTGACGGCGATCGGGCCGTTGGCGAAGTTGTTGTAGGTGAGGAGCAGCGCCGGGTTCGTCTGCGGCGTCGAGTACGGGATCGTCGCGTAGCCCGGATCCGAGAAGTAGATGTAGGTACCGGTGCCGGGGCCCGTGCAGCAATTGCCGGCCGCCGTACCCGCACCCACACCACCCACGCCGTAGGGATCGATGCCGTTGATCATGTACCGGCCGTGGACGTAGTCGACCTCGCGGTCGGCGTAGCGGACGCCGGCCGTCAAAGACAGGAGGTCCGAGACGTCGGTCTTCAGGTTGAACTTGACGGCCCAGTTCTTCTCATCGAGCTTGTTCGCCCAGGCCCAGTTCGACTTGAAGAGCGTGTACGCCGGGTTCGACAGGATGCTCGTGTAGCCGTAGTTGTCCGAATACGTCGCTGACGGCAGGCCGCTCGTGCCGCCATTGTTCCATTCCCACGAGTAACCGTGGTTGCCATTGGTGCAGTTGTTGCCGCCGTTGTTGCAACCAGGCGCCGTCGGCTGGATCGACGGGGCCCCGCCGAAGGCGCCGTAGAAGCCGTGCTCTACGTCTGCCTGCGCAGCCTCGTAGTCGCCGGTCGCCTTCGCGAAGGAAATGCCGGCATCGCCGGAGAAGCGGCCGAGGTCCTTGAAGCGCGTATCGAACTGGAAGTTGTTCGCGGTCGTGCGGTTGCTCTCGAACAGGGTCGCCGTCTCGGCGCCGTTCGCCATCATCGTCGCGTTCTGAATGACACCGTTGCCGTCGATCGAGTAGGCCTGCGTGGGATCGATGCCCGGGAACGAGGCAGGTGCGCCAGGGGCGTTGGTCTCGCCGCTGCCGCCCGAGAACCAGGCCTTGTTCGAGTAGGTGATGTCCTGTTCTTCCTCGCGGACGAAGAACCAGTTGAAGGTGCTGGTGACGTTGTCGTTCCAGCGCCATTCGGCGCCGAGCGTCGCGCCCTTGGTCTTGATCTGCTGCAGGATGTCGCTGAAATACGCCAGCTGCGGATCGATGTAGGTTTGGCCGTTCGGCATCACGGTGTTGGTCGAGGCGATCGGGCTACCGACGTAGGAGCCGTTGGTCGCCGTGTTCGTGACCAGCCACTGGTTGCGGTTCTGGTCCTGGAACTGCTTGTCGTGCGTCTTCTCATCGTCGTACGAGACGCTCGCGGTGATCGCGAAGTCGTCGCTGAACTTGAAGCCGCCGACCATCGTGATGTCCGGGGTCGCGCTGCCGTCGGCGCCCGAGGCCTTGGTGCCACTCGCGTTTCCGGCGAGGTTGAGGCCCATGTTCTGGGAGAGCGGCGAGCGCGTCTTCAGGTCGACGATGCCGCCGAGGCCGCCCTCGCGGTCGCGCGCGGTCGGGTTCTTGATGACGTCGATGCCGCCGATTTCCTCGCTCGGGATGCCCTCGAGCGACGCGTACAGGATGCCGCCGGCGCCGCCGGAGGACTCACCGGAGGAATAGATCTCGCGGCCCGTCAGCAGCACTTCGCCGTTGAGCGTGATCAGGTTGTTGCTGAGGCCATCGATGAGCACCTGGGTGCCCTTGCCGCCGGAGCGGTTGATCGACACGCCCGGCAGTCGCTGCAGCGACTCGGAGACGTTCTGGTCCGGCATCTTGCCGATGTCCTCGGCGACGATCGACTCGATCGGCTGAACGGAAACGCGCTTGGCGTCGAGGGCGGACTGCACCGACTGGCGGTAGCTCGTGACCACGACCTCTTCGAGTGTCGCAACGTCCTGCTTCGCGGCCGGCGCGGTTTGCGCGTGGGCCGGGTTGGCAAAGATGCAGAAGGCCTCGAGTGAAGCTGCCGTGACGATTGCCGCGTGGACGCCACGGGCGGCGCGACGGGCGCGCTTTTCCCTGCGATGAGACATCGTTAGTTCCCCCAAAGAAGCTTAAGCCTAAGGATTCGTTTCGTCGTCCGACCGGCGGCTTGCCTCAGGGATCGCGCGGCGCGTGATGCGGCGCTCGCAGTTCAGCCCAAGGCCTGTCCCGATCGTCTGCGTCGCGAACATAGGCCAACGATGTCAGCGCTGTCAATAATTATCGCAATCACTTTGCGTAAGTCGCCCTCCGCTGTTCAGATCGCACCGCAGCAATCGTTGTACGCCGCCAACACCTGCCGGAACGGTCGTGCAGATGCTGCGTTCAGGCTATTTTTGTCGAGTGTTTCGGACAAGCGCATTCCGCGCTCGCCCGCGCATCGGCCGTGTGGCCGGCGCCGCCGGTGACAACGGGCTGTCAGATGACGCGATCTGGTGTAGAGTTTTCGGGCTCATGTCAGCGCTGACATTCTGAGCGAGGGGGTAGTGCGTGCGAGAGGCAACGACCGGGGCGGCCCGCCGAGCGGGCCTTGTGCTCGCCGTGGCGCTGGTCGCGTCGGTGGGTGACGCGGCGACTCCCGCCACCTCGAATTTTGGGCCTTACCACGCCGTGTTTCTCGAGGGCGGCGTTGGACTCGCTCGGCCGCTCAGCGAAGCCGCGGCACCGGTGGCTGCCGGGGCACCGTGGACGATCTCGGGCTGGGTCCGCATCGAGCACGCCCTGGATGGGCGGCGCATCATCGCAGCGCTCGGTGAGCCTGCATCGGCTTCATGCCGCTGCCTGACGCTCGTTGGCGGTCGCCCGACGCTGGAGACAGGCCAAGGCGCCACGCTCCAGGATCGCGATGTCTTTCCCATCGGCTCGTGGCATCACCTCGCCGCGACCTATGACGGCACCGTGGCGCGCCTCTTCCTGGACGGTACCGTCCGGGTCGATGCGGTTCTCAAGACCGCAACCGTGGCGCCCCTCCTCGTTCTCGCCCCGGACTCCGCCGAGGATCCCGCGGGCCTCCATCATTTTGGCGGGCGCCTCGCTGAGTTCGCGCTCGAGAGCGGCGCTGTCTCCGCCGATGACCTGCGGACCCGCGCGAAACGTCCGCCCGCGTTTGATCTCCTGCCATTCCACTCCGTTGGCAGCGGCTGGCCCTGGCAAGAGCACGCCTGGCGCGGCCTGCAGGAACCGCAGCCGGCATGGACGTTGCCGCACACGCGCGCTCCGGCGCCCCTCGTCGAACGAACTCCGGTCACCGCGACCCCGGCGCTGCAGGATATTTCTGCCGGTCACTGGGCGGTGGGTGCTTGGCGGTTTTCCGCCGCGCCCGACGTGCCGGCCGATGCCGCCACGATTGCGCGCCCGGGATTCGATGACCGCGCGTGGTTCACGGCCGTGGTGCCGGGCACGGTTCTGACGACGTTGATCGCGAACGGCGTGTACCCGGATCCCGATGTCGGCCTCAACAACCTGCTCATCCCCGAATCCCTGAACCGGCGCGATTACTGGTATCGCACGGAGTTCACCGGCCCTGCGGCCAGTCACGGCGAGCGGCTCACACTGGAGTTCGCGGGCATCAACTACGCGGCGGAGGTCTGGCTCAACGGCGAGGCGCTCGGCAGCGTGCGCGGGGCCTTCCGGCGCGGGCTCTTCGATGTAACGGGCCGCGTGCATCCCGGAACGAAGAACGCCCTCGCCGTCCGTGTGTCCCCGCCGCCGCATCCCGGCATACCACACGAGCAGTCCGTTGCGGCGGGCCCGGGCGAGAACGGCGGCAACCTCGCGATCGACGGACCCACGTTCATCGCAACCGAGGGATGGGACTGGATTCCCGCGATCCGCGACCGGAACACGGGACTCTGGCAGGGGGTCGAGCTCGCCGCGTCCGGTGCCGTGCGGCTCGGCGACCCGCAGGTCGTCACGCTCCTGCCCCTTCCCCGCATCGACAGCGCCGAGGTCACGATTCGCGTGCCCGTCGAGAATCCGACGGACCACGCGCTCAAGGTGACCGTGCGCGCGCGCTTCGACACCGTCGATGTCACAAAGACCGTGACCGCACCGGCGGGAACGAGTCGGGTCGAGCTGTCGCCGAAGGAGTTCACGGCGCTCAACCTCAAGCACCCGCGGCTCTGGTGGCCGAACGGCTATGGCAATCCAGCGCTCTATTCGCTCGATCTCTCGGCCGCGGTCGAAGGCGCCGTCTCGGACACGAAGCACCTTCGCTTCGGCGTTCGCGAGATCAGCTACGAGCTCTCGCTCTTCGATGCGAGCGGACGCCTGCGACGCCTCGAGGTCGACCCGACGCCCGGTAGCCTCGCGGGCGAGACGCTGGTCGATGTGCGCCACGAGGCGATCAAGCGGACCGCCACCGGCTGGGCAGCCTCGCTGACGTCGGCCGGCGAGCGCTCGGGTTCCGTGCACGACCTGCCAGCGTCACCGCTCGCGCCCTACCTCGTGATCCGCGTCAACGGCGTGCGTATCGCCGCGCGCGGTGGCAGCTGGGGGATGGACGACTCGCGCAAGCGCGTCTCGCGCGAGCGGCTGGAGCCCTTCTTCGAGCTGCACCGCCGCGCGCACCTCAACACGATCCGCAACTGGCTCGGCCAGGACACCGAGGAGGTGTTCTACGACCTTGCCGACGAGTACGGACTCCTCGTGTTCAACGACTTCTGGGCCTCGACGCAGGATTTCCAGGTCGAGCCGCAGGATCCCGCGCTCTTCCTCGACAACGCCGCGGATGTCATCCGACGCTATCGCAACCACCCGTCGATTGCGCTCTGGTTCGGGCGGAACGAAGGCGTGCCACAGCCAGTCATCAACGAGGGACTGGCCGCGCTCGTCGCGACACTCGACGGCACGCGCTACTACACCGGCAGCTCGAATCGCGTGAATCTGCAGGACAGTGGACCGTACAACTGGCGGCCGGCCGCGGAGTACTTCACCCGCCTCGCGCGCGGGTTCGCCGTCGAGGTCGGCACGCCCTCGCTCGCCGAGCGCGAGTCGCTCGAGGCGATGATCCCCGCGGCGGATCGCTGGCCGATCGGCGATGCGTACGCCTACCACGACTGGCACTTCGGCGGTAATGGCGACACCCAGAGCTTTCGCGCCGCGCTCGAGCGCCGCCTCGGTGCGGGACGCGACTTCGGCGACTTCGTCGAGAAGGCGCAGCTACTCAACTACGAGGCGTACCGCGCCATCTTCGAGGGCTTTCACGCAGGGCTCTGGACCACCAACAGCGGGCGGCTCCTCTGGATGACGCACCCGTCCTGGCCCAGCAACGCCTGGCAAATCTACACCGCCGACTACGACACGCCCGCGGCCTACTATGCCGTCGCCAAGGCAAACGAGCCCCTGCACGTGCAACTGGACCTCCCGGACTTCCGGCCGCGCATCGTGAACGTGGGCGGCGCCGCGGCGCGCGGGCTCGGGCTCGACGTGCGCATCACCTCGCTCGACGGCCGGACGGTCGCCTCGCAACGGTCGACGATCGACGTCGCGGCGAATGACACGACCGCGTTGCCGGCGCTCCCGCTCGCTGCGACGCTCGCCGCGGAAGGCATCGTGCTCGTGGATCTCACCCTCCGCGACCGGAGCGGGCGTGTCCTGTCGCGGAACACCTATTGGCCAGCGCGCGACGATGAGTCGGAACGCCGCCTCGCGGTTCTGCCGGCGGGTCGCGCCACGCTCACCGCCGAACGCACGTCCCCGGCCGGTAACGTCACGATTGCGCTGACGAACTCCGGGCGTACTCCGATCCTGTTCGCGCGCGCGACGTTGCGAGATGCGGCCGGCGCGCGCGTCCTGCCCGCGTACTACGACGACAACTACGTCTCGCTGCTGCCCGGCGAGACGCGCCACCTCGAGGCCGTCTGCGCAGGACACCGCGCCGCCTGCACGGCCGTCGAGGTGCACGCACTCAACCTCGCATCCATCTCGACACCCCTTCCGCCCACCCCGGCCGCCCGGCGGCCCGATCCGACCGGAGCCCGTCCATGACCCGTCGACTTCTCTCTCTGCCGTCGCTCGCCATCGTTGGCCTGCTTGCGGTCCCGCCCGCCGCCCCTGGCGCCGGGCGTCCGGTCCATCCCGAGCTCTGGCCAGCGGCGAAGTCCCCACTCGTGCTCACGACCGTGCAGGAGGCGCGCATCGAGAAGCTGCTCGCGGCGATGTCCCTGGAGGAACGCGTGGGGCAGGTCATCCAGGCCGACATCATGAGCGTGACGCCGGAAGAGGCGCGCGCGTACCACCTCGGCTCGATCCTTGCGGGCGGCAACGCCGCGCCCGGCGGAAATGTCCGCAACCCCGCGAGCCGCTGGCTCGAACTCACGGATCAGTTCTATCGTGCGTCCGCCGGCAGCGCCACGGGCCAGCACGAGGCGATCCCGGCCCTCTTCGGGATCGACGCGGTGCACGGCCACGCGCGCATTCCAGGAGCGACCGTGTTTCCGCAGAACGTCGGTCTCGGTGCGGCGCACGACGCGGCACTGATCGAGGAGATCGGTCGCGTGACTGCGGCGGAGGTCTCAGCGACAGGCATCGACTGGACGTTCGCGCCGACCGTGGCGGTCGTCCGCGACGTTCGCTGGGGGCGCTCGTACGAGAGCTATTCCGAGGATCCGTCGCTCGTCGCCGAGTACGCAGCCGCGATGGTCCGGGGCTTGCAGGGTCGCGCCGGCACGCCGGATTTCATGGCGCCGGGCCACGTCGTCGCCTCCGTCAAGCATTTCCTCGGGGACGGCGGCACGTTCGACGGGCGTGATCAGTTCGACAACGGGAGCAGCGAAGCGACCCTCGCGCGTGTGCACGCCGCGGGGTACCCGGCCGCGATCGACGCAGGCGTCCTCACGGTGATGGCCTCGTACAACAGTTGGCAGGGCACCAAGCTGCATGCCAATACCCCGCTCCTGACCGACATCCTGAAGGGCCGCTGGCAGTTTCCCGGGTTCGTCGTTGGCGACTGGAATGCGCACGAGGAGATCACGGGCTGCACCAAGTACGCCTGCGCGGCCGTGATCAACGCGGGCCTCGACATGTACATGGCGCCCGACAGCTGGAAGGAGCTGCACGCGAGCGTGCTGGCGGCCGTGCGCCGTGGCGAGATCCCTTCGGGGCGACTCGACGACGCGGTACGCCGGGTGCTCCGTGTGAAGCTGCTGGCAGGGCTCTTCGAGCGCCCGGCGCCGCGCGACCGTCCGGGCGCCGGTCGATTCGAGACGCTCGGAAGTGCCGAGCACCGCGCCGTCGCGCGGCGCGCGGTGCGCGAGTCGCTCGTGCTCCTCAAGAACGAACAACACGTGTTGCCGCTCGATCCGCACGCGCACGTGCTCGTGGCGGGACCCGGTGCCGATGACATCGGCATGCAGTCCGGCGGCTGGACGATCGACTGGCAGGGCGATCACAACACGAACGCGGACTTCCCGGGCGGGACGTCGATCTACGCGGGGCTGCGCGCCGCGGCGGAGGCCGCCGGAGGTTCAGCCACACTGAGCGCCAACGGCGACTTCACGGCGCGACCGGACGTTGCCGTCGTCGTGTTCGGCGAAACGCCGTACGCCGAGTTCCAGGGCGATCGCGAGACACTCGAGCTTGCCGACACGCGCGGGCTCGCGCTGCTGAAGCGCTTCCGCGACGCGGGCATCCCGACGGTCGGCGTCCTGATTTCCGGACGGCCGCTCTGGATCAACCGCGAACTCAACGCGGCGACGGCACTCGTCGCGGCGTGGCAGCCCGGATCCGAGGGGGGCGGCATCGCCGACCTGCTCTTCCGCCATCGGCCGGGCGAGGCGGCAACGGACTTCACCGGTCGGCTCTCGTTCTCGTGGCCGGCGACCGCCATGCCGGTCTCCTTCGACGACACCGACCGCGTCCGGGGTGCCTTGTTCGCGCGCGGCTACGGACTGACGCTCGCCGAGACACGCGCATTCGCGCCCGTCCCGGAGGACCCCAAGGTCGCGCCCGGCCATCGCGCCGGCGATTCACTCTTTCGTGCGGGCCATGTGACGGCGCCGTGGTCGATCTACGTTTCGGACACCTCGGCCGAAGTGCGCCTCACGATGACTTCCCAGGGAAGTCCGAAGCACGCGGTCGTCGCACGGCTGACGGGAGATGGCGTGCAGGCCGAGTGGTCAGGTCGTGGGCGCGGCGCATTTCGCATCGGCGGGCGGCCGTCCGATTTTCGGGATCGCGCCGCCCGCGGCGTCGCGGTAGTCCTGCGGCTGCGCGTCGACTCAGCGCCGACCGCGCCGGTCGGCATCGGCACGTGGTGCGAGTCCCCCTACGGGACGCCGCCCGACGCGCCGGGCGCAACGCCGGTCGACTGGCGCCTGTGCGGCTTGCACTCCGCTGCGCTGCTCGACTTCACATCCGCGCTCAAGGATGCGAAGCCTGGCGTCTGGACGGAAGTTGCAGTTCCGCTGGCCTGTCTCGTCAAGGCCGGCGCCGATCTCAAGACCGTCTCGGCACCGCTGCTCGTGGAGACGAGCGGAGCGCTCAAGATCAGCCTGGCGGAAGCACGCTTGGAGGAGCGGCCGGCTGCGGCCTGCCCGGCGCTCGCGCATTGATGGATCAGCGGAACGCGACGACGACGATCGCCGTCGCGCCGAGGAGCACGAGCGCCTGCAGCCGGTAGTTGCGCCAGGTCGGTACCGACTTCAGCCGCTCGCTTTCGGCCCGAAAGGCGGCGTGCGACCAGCCGAGCTCGAGCGATGCGCTCGTCGGTGCGCGCGCGAGCGACGGGTGGCTGGCAATCACTAGGATCGCGAGATCGACCGCGCACAGGAGCGGCGCGACGTAGAGAAAGTGAATGTGGAGGACGTGCAGGAGGCCGTTCAGCACGAAGAGTACGGCGCCGCAGAGCGTCCCGTAGATGAACGTCGCGCTCGCCCCGTCGGCGGTCGCTCCGCGCCAGAAGAGCCCCGCAACGAAGAGCACTACGATCGGCGGCACCGCGTAGGCCAGCACGCTCTGCAGGTATTGCCAGAGTGACGGCAGCTTCTCGAGTTCGGGCGCCCAGGCCATCGCGATGCCGAGGCACACGCCCGTCGCGATTCGACCGATCGAGACCACGCGCGCATCGGGCATCGACGGTCGCAACCGGTGCACGAGGTCCATCGTGACGAGCGTCGCGGCGGAATTGAGCATCGAGGCGACCGATGTGACCGTTGCCGCCAGAAACGCCCCGACCACCAGGCCGCGGATGCCCGTCGGCAGCACGTCGAGTACGAGCGTCGGGTAGACGAGGTCGGAGCGACCGAGGTGGGGGTAGAGAAGCAGCGCGCAGGTCCCGGGCAGCACCATTATCACGAGTACGGGCAGCTTGAGGAGTCCGGCAAAGAGCGCCCCGGCCCGGCCTTCATCGAGGTCGCGTGCGGACAGCATGCGCTGCACGATGACCTGGTTCGTGCACCAGTAGTAGAAGCCGAGGATCGGTACGCCGAGGAGAAGTCCCGCCCACGGCACACTCGGATCCGATAGCGGCCGGATGAGCGACAGGTGGCCGGGATCGACGGAGGTCATGACGGTGTGCCAGCCGCCGGCGGCCGAGAACGCGAACCACGCGACGCAGGCTGCGCCCGCAACGAGGATCGTGCCCTGTACGACCTCGGTACGGAGCACCGCCCGCAGGCCCCCGATCACCGTATAGAGGCCTGCGGCGCCGGCCAGCGCCATCGTAAAACCCCAGATCGGCAAGTCCGGTCGAAGCAGCCGGCACACCAACGCGCCGCTGTAAAGTGCGCCCGCACCGTCGACGAAGACGTTGAGGCAGAGCGTGATCGCCGACAGCCACGTGCGTGCGCGCCCATCGTAGCGGCGCTCGAGAAAGCCCGGCATCGTGAAAACCCGGCTCGCGAGCACCTGCGGCAGAAGGAACACGCAGAAGAACGCCAGGATCGCGATCGCAACCCACTCGTAGTTGTAGACCGAGATGCCGTAGGCGTAGGCGCCGCCCGCGAGTCCCACGAGGGCGCTCGAGGACAGGTTCGAGGCGATCATCGAGAGCCCGATCGTCGGCCACCGGGCGGCGCGCGAGGCGAGAAAATAATCGGCCGGCGAACGGCTGCGCCGCGCCGAAAAGAGGCCAAACAGCACGAGCGAGGCGAGGTACGTCGCCACGATCGCCCAGTCCGCCACCGACACGCGGTCGCCCACTCGCCCTCCGCGGTCGAGCCCCCCGAGGCCGAGGAGCATAACAGCCCCGTCGCCGCGCCCGGCCGCGACGGACCCCGAGCGACTGGGTTAGGCTGTCGGGACCGAGCGATCCCGGCCGAAGGCCCGTGGCATGAAGAGACCCTCCAAGGCGCGGGCGGCGCGATCCGCCACTCCCCCCGCCGTTCCGCGCCGCTCGCCG
>CAYNCY010000023.1:0-17040 GCA_964395195.1 uncultured Steroidobacteraceae bacterium | reverse complement strand
CCCCGGCGAGCGCGGGTCGCAGCGCTTCGGTCGCGACGATGCCGTCGCGCTCGAAGGCCGCCACCCGCCAGTCGACGCCCGCGGGATTCACCCCGGCGTCGACGAAGAGCTTCAGGAGTCGGGCTTCCGGGGCACTCATGTAGACCGGCGCCCCGTGCCGCTCGCTGAGCCAGGCCGCGAGCCCGGCGTGGTCGGGGTGGTGATGCGTCAGCAGAATGCGCCTGAGCGGCCGGCCGCAGAGGTACGCATCGAGCGGCCCCTCCCACGCCGCGCGGACCTCCTTGAGGTCCATGCCGGTGTCGATCAGCGTCCAGCCGGGCCCGTCCTCGAGGAGCCACACATTGATGTGCCTGAGCGAGCCTGGCAACGGCAGGCGCACCCAGTGCACGCCACCCGCGCCGAGCGCGATCGCCTGGCCGGGCGCGGGCGGTGACTCGACGGGGTACTCGGGCTTCGTCGCCAACTTAAAGCACGGGCTCGAGGATCACGAGGTGGCGCTCGTCCGCGAGCCCCGGCACCGCGAGGCGTTCGACCTGCCGCACGCGCCAGCCCGGCGGCAGCACCGCGAGTTCCGCCGCCGGATCCCGTCCCTTCATGGCGAGCAGGCGGCCTGCTTTCGCGCAGAGGTGTCCCGACTGCGCGACAAAGGTCGCGACCGGCCCGAGCGCGCGCGAGACCACGCTGCTCGCGCGTTGCGGCGGATGGAAGCTCTCCGCGCGCGTGCACACCGCGTTCACGTTCGTGAGCCCAAGCTCGCTCGCGGCGTGCTCGACGAAGCGGATCTTCTTGCCGGTCGAGTCGAGCAGCGTGAAGCGAAGCGTCGGGTTCGCGATCGCGAGCGGCAGCCCCGGAAAACCCGCGCCGGTGCCGACGTCGGTGACGAACGGGCCCTGGATCCAGGGCTGTACGGTCAGGCTGTCGAGCAGGTGTTTCTCGACCATCGCGACGGGATCGGTGATCGCGGTCAGGTTGAACTTCTCGTTCCACTCACGCACGAGCGCGGTGAGCGCCATCATCCGCTCGAGTTGGGATGCATCGAGCGCGATACCGAGCACCGTTGCCCCCGCCGCGAGGCGCTCGAGCGGCTCGTCGTTCATGTCGCGGCCGATTTGCCGAGGCGCGCGAGCACGTGGCGCACGAACCGGTCGGCGCTGCCCTTCGCATAGTTGAAGAAGAGCGAGGGCTCGGCGATCTCGAGCTCGAGCACGCAAGGCTGCCCCGACGGATCCTTGATGAGGTCGACGCGCGCATAGAGCGGTGCGCCGCCCGGGATCGCCGCGACGGCGCGGTAGGCGACGTCGAGCTCATCGGCCCCGGGCACCCGCGGCTCGATCGTCTCCTTCGCGAAGAGCCCGGGCACTTCGCTGCCACCGCGCGTGAGCAGGGCACCCTTCCTGATCGCATGGCTGAACTCGCCCTCGAAGATCATGAGCGCGGTCTCGCCGTAGTCGTCCACCGAGTGCAGGTACGGCTGGGTCAGCGCGTGATAGCCCTCGGCGTTCAGGCGCTCGGCGTGCTGGCGCGCGCTCGCGGCCTCGGCAGCGAGGAAGCGCCTGGCGCCGCGCGAGCCCGCGCCGACCGACGGCTTGATCACGAACTCATCGCTCGCCGGCGCCACCCACGGCTCGCCGGGCGCGGTGATCGCCGAGGGCACGATCGGCACCCCAGCGTGCTCGAGGTCGAGGAGATAGCGCTTGTCCGTGCTCCAGTCGAGCATCGGGATCGGGTTGTAGAGGCGCGTGACACTCGCGACCTTGCGCGCCCAGCCGAGGAACGCCGCGAGATCGACGGTGTAGTTCCAGGTCGAGCGCAGGAGCACCACGTCGAAGGAAGCCCAGTCGACGCTCGCATCCTCCCACTCGACCCGGTCCGCCGTGTGGCCGGCCGCGCGGAACGCGGCCAGCAGTGGCGCCTCGTCCTCGTCGAGGCCGCGCGCCTCGACGGTGGTCGCAAGTCCGGCGTGCACGCTCAGTTCCTGACGAGCGCCGCGACGAACTCGGGGACCGCGAGCGCATCCAGCCGCGCAGTGTCCTTGAACATAGCCTTGATCGCCTCGGTCTGCCTGGCCGGAAAATGTGCAGCCACCGAGGACTCGAACTTCGCGACCAGCACCGGCATGCCCTCGGCGCGGCGCTTCCTGTGTCCGATCGGGAAATCGACGGCGACGCGGCGCGTCGCACCCGACTTGAAGAACACCTGCACGGCGTTGCCGATGTGGCGCTTGTCGGCCTCGTAGTATTCCCTGGTGAAGGTCGCGTTCTCGGTGACCTCCATCTTGGCGCGAAGCGCATCGACGCGCGGATCGTGGGCGATCGCGTCCTCGTAGTCGGCCGCAGTCAGGCGCCCGAAGATGAGCGGAATCGCGACCATGTACTGGATGCAGTGGTCGCGATCCGCGGGGTTCGCGAGCGGGCCCGTCTTGTCGATGATCCTGACGCCCGGTTCCTGCGTCTCGATCACGATCCGCTCGATCTCGCCGAGGCGGTCCTTGACCTCCGCGTGCAGCGCCATCGCCGCCTCGACCGCGGTCTGCGCGTGGAACTCGGCCGGGAAGCTGATCTTGAAGAGCACGTTCTCCATTACGTAGCTGCCGAAGCCCTGCGTGTAGACGAGCGGCTTCTTCGTCAGCACGTCGTAGAAGCCCCACTTCGGCGCCGTCAGCGCGGACGGATAGCCCATCTCGCCCGACTTCGCGATCAGCGCGTGACGCACGCCGCGGCTGGTCGCATCGCCCGCTGCCCAGCTCTTGCGCGAGCCCGTGTTCGGCGCGTGGCGGTAGGTGCGAAGCGCGCCGCCGTCGAGCCAGGCGTTCGAGACCGCGTTGATGACCTCCTCCGTCGTGCCGCCGAGCATCGCGGTCACGACCGCGGTGGTCGCGATGCGCACCAGGATTACGTGGTCGAGACCGATCTTGTTGAACGCGTTCTCGAGCGCCGTGACGCCCTGGATCTCGTGCGCCTTGATCATCGCGGTCAGCACGTCGCGGACGGTGAGCGCCTTGCCGCCTTCGGCGACGCGCTTGCGGGACAGCCAGTCAGCGACCGCGAGGATGCCGCCCAGGTTGTCGGACGGGTGGCCCCACTCGGCGGCGAGCCAGGTGTCGTTGAAGTCGAGCCACCGGATCATGCAGCCGATGTTGAAGGCCGCCTGCACCGGATCGAGCTCGTAGCTCGTGCCCGGCACCCGCGCGCCCCCGACCATCGTCGCGCCCGGCACCACCGGCCCCATCATCCGGTTGCAGGCCGGGTACTTGAGCGCCTGGAAGCCGCAGGCGAGCGTGTCCATCAGGCAGTAGCGCGCGGTGTCGTAGGCCACGGCGCTCGTCAGGGTCGCCGCAGTCGCGTACTCGGCGATGTCGACCAGGAGCTTGTCGGGGGCAGGACGGCTCGCGGACTTGTAGTCGTGACTGGACATGGCGCTCTTCGCTCTTCGCGGCAAGGGGGCGCGATGTTGATACACCCACGGCCCGACTGCCAGTGCGGCGCGAGCGGCGCCGGATTTTGCTGCGCCGACCCCACGGGCACGGGCGCAGCAAAAGCGGCGCCGGTGGCGCCCCGGAAGCGGTTCCGGGGCGTTTCTGGGCCGTTCAGCCCTTGACCTTGGCGATCCACTGGTCGACGAGCTTCTCGAGCAGCGTCAGCGGCACGCCGCCGTTCTCGAGCACGACCGCGTGGAAGTCCTTGATGTTGAACTTGTCGCCGAGCGCGGTCTTGGCGCGATCGCGAAGCTCGAGGATCTTGAGCTGGCCCACCTTGTACGCGCAGGCCTGGCCGGGCAGGCCCATGTAGCGCTCGACCTCGGAGACGACCTCGGTCTCGCTCATGCCGGTCGTGTTGACCATGTACTCGATCGCCTGCTCGCGGCTCCAGCCCTTGGCGTGCATGCCGGTGTCGACGACGAGCCGGACGGCGCGGAAGATCTCGGCCTGCAGCCGGCCCAGGTCGCCGAACGGGTCGTTCTTGTACATGCCGATCTCGGCGGCGAAGCGCTCGGCGTAGAGCGCCCAGCCTTCCGCGTAGGCCGAGTACAGCGTCTGCTGGCGCAGGATCGGCAGGTCCTTGAGGCCGAGGCCGATCGAGATCTGGAAGTGATGACCGGGGATGCCCTCGTGGTAGGCGAGCGTCTTCATCGCCCAGGTCGCGGTCTCGTGCGTGTCGCGCAGGTTCGCGAAGAAGGTCCCGGGGCGCGAGCCGTCCATCGCCGCCTGCTCGTAGTAGGCCCCCGCCGAGCCCTTCTCCGCCGACACGGGCACGCGCTCGACCTTGAGCTTGCCGGAGGGCACCGTGCGGAAGTACTCCGGCATCTTCGCGTTCACCTCATCGAGGATGTTCTGGTAACGCGCGATCAGCTCCTTGCGGCCCTCGTCCGTGTTCGGCACGAGGAAGCGCTCGTCGGTCTGCAGCGCCTTGACGCGCTCGCCGACCGTGCCCTTGTCGAGCCCCTGGGTCTTCAGCAGCGCGTCCATCTCGGCCGTGATGCGCGTGACTTCACTCAAGCCGAGCTGATGCACCTGCTCGGGTGTGTAGTCGGTCGTCGTCATTTCCTTCAGCATCGCGGCGTAGTACGCGGCGCCGTCCGGCAGGCGCGAGACGCCGGCGGTCTGGGTCGCGGCCTGGGGCCTGACCACCTCGAGCGCCGCGGTCATGCGCGCGTACGCGGGGTACACCCGGGTCTTGAGCGCTTCCGCGGCGTCCTTGGTGAGTGAGTCGCTCAGCTTTGCATCGACGCCCTTGGCGCCCTTCATGCGCTCGGTGAACGTCGTGACGAGCGGATTCGCCTCGGGGGCGGGGCTGACGGTGTCCTTGATGCCGATCTCGGCCTTGTCGAGCAGCGCGACCGGCTCGATCACGCCGAGCCTGGCCTGGCGCTGCATCTCCGCGGTCACGGCGTCGAGCTTGTCGCCCATCGCCTCGAGGCGCTTCAGGTAATTGCGCGCGAGTTTTTCGTTCTTCACGACGTGCGAGGACAGCAGGAAGCTCGGCAGCGTCACCTGCGTACCCCACATCGGCGAGATCGGATAGAGGCCCTCGGAGGACAGCCAGTCGAAGCGCTGGAAGCTCAGCTGCGTCTCGTACTGGTCGAGCAGGATGTCGTAGGTGATCTGGTCCTGGAAATCGAGCTTCGAGCGATCGAACTCGCGGACCTCGGCGGCGTAGCGCTTGGCGATCGCGTAGTCATCGTCGCGCTTGGCGACGCCGACCGGCGCGAGCTTCCCGGAATGAAAGTCGAGGAAGGTTCCGTCGACGAGCCCGACCTGCGAGAAAATCTCGGGGTTGTGCACGAGGAAGAGGATCGCCTGCCGGTTGGCGAGCTGGTTGATCGTGAACGGCTTTCCGCAGCAGATCTTGTAGGCGCAGGTGCCGACGACAACCAGGACCGCGAGCGCGACCCAACCCGTGATTTTCCAGCCCTTCTTCATGTCCAAATCCCCTTAACCAATTGTTTTTCAGGGTTTTCCTGACCTTACAGGACGCCCTTACGCGTAAAGAACCGGCCCCGCCGGCCGCTACTTACCGAAGGAGGCCTCGCCCGGCTTTTGCCCCAACGGATTCGGCGCGCAGCGCCGGGCTACCCCGAGTTACATGCGCCATAGTTTGCACCGTCTGACCGTCATTGTGCTGGTCGCCGCGTTCTGCACGCTCGCGGTCGGCCAGTACGCGGCTGCGCGCTGGTGGTACGGCAGCACCGTCGATGCCGCCGAGCACCGCGACGCACTCGGTCGCGCACGGCTCGCCGAGCGGATGATCACCGAGCAGCGCGAAAACTTGAGGCGTTCCGCCCGTGAAGAGGCGGTCTGGGACGATGCGTACCGGTACATGCTCGGCCAGAACCCCACGATGTTCGACGTCATCTGGAACGCCGAATTCTTCCTCAGCCTGCCCGTCGACATGGTTGCCTTCGTCGCACCGGACGGTCGCGTCGTCGCACAGCGCGCACTGCTCGCCGCAACCAACGACATCGGTACGCCGCCCGCGGAACTTGCACGCGCCGTCGCCCCGAACGGCAGCGTCGGCAGCCGCGTGAAGGGCGATGGCTTCCTGACCGGCGTCGCGCTCATCGACGGCACCGTGTACGTGTTCGGCGCGTCCCCGGTCCTGCCGAGCACGGGCACCGGCACGCCCGCGGGCGAGGCCTATCTCTTCCGTGCGATCGGACGGCCGTTCCAGCTGCAGATGTCCGAACTCGCGGACGCCCGCGCCTCGATCAATGTCGTCGACGCCGCCGCCGTAGCGGATGCGGGCGAAGGCATCCTGATCGACGACTCCGACGAGGACCAGCTGGTGATCCGCTCGCTGGTTGGCGACCTGGGCGGTGGCCGGCGCGCGCAGGTCGTGCTCGTGAGTCCCCGGCCGGTGCACGCCGGTGCCGTGCGCGCGGCGCGCGCACTCCTTTGGTCGACCGTCCTCGCCGGCGTGATCCTGGCGCTGCTCGCCTACGGGCTCCTGTCGCGACGCCTGCTCGAGCCACTGCGCGAGATGGCCAGGCGCCTCGTCGAGATCGGCCGGCATGCCGACCCGGCCGCGCGACTGCCGGCGCACCCCAGCCGCGACGAGATCGGCATCGTCACCAGCGCCGCTAACCAGATGCTCGCCGAACTCGAGGATGCCAAGGTCAACGCGGACGCGGCGCGCGACGCCGCGCTCGCGGCGAGTCGCATCAAGTCGGAGTTCCTGGCGCGCATGAGCCACGAGATCCGCACGCCGATGAACGGCGTGCTCGGCATGAGCGAGCTCCTGGCGCGCACCGATCTCTCGACGCGGCAGCGCCGCTTCAGCGACACGATCCACCGCTCCGCGCTCGCGCTCCTCGAGATCATCAACGACATCCTCGATTTCTCGAAGATCGAGGCCAAGCGCCTCGAGCTCGCGCCGATCAACTGCGACCTGGGCTCCCTGGTCGAGGAGTCGCTCGAGCTCCTGAGCCCGCGCGCGCACGCGCGCGGCCTCGAGCTCATCGTCGAGGTCCGTCCGTCCGTGCCGCCGGTCGTCACGCTCGACCCGGTGCGCCTGGGCCAGGTGCTCAACAACCTCGTTGGCAATGCGGTCAAGTTCACCGAGCGCGGCGAGGTCATCGTCACGGTCGACGCCGAGGCGCCGATCGATGGCACGGTCGTGCTCAAGCTCGCGGTCGTCGACAGCGGCATCGGCATTGCGCCCGAAGCGCTCGCGCGCATCTTCGAGCCCTTCGGGCAGGCCGATGCCTCGACGACCCGCAGCTTCGGCGGCACGGGACTCGGGCTCGCGATCGCGCGGCAGCTCGTCGAGCTGATGGGCGGGCGCCTCGAGGTGACGAGCGAGCCAGGCCGCGGCTCGGTGTTCGCGTTCACGATCAAGGCCGGCGCGCCACCGCAGCCGCCGGCGCCGCAGCGGCCGCCGCTCCTGCGCGGCATCACCGCGCTCGTCGCCGATGACAACGCCGCGGTGCGCGACGTGCTCGCGCGGTACCTGAGCTCGATCGGCGCGCGCGTGCTCAAGGTCTCCGGCGCCGCGTCCGACCTCAAGGACGCCACCGTCGAGCTCGGCGGCAAGCCGCTCGATTTCGCGATCGTCGATGGCGCGCTCGGCGGGCCGCACGGCCATCGGTTGATCGACGCGCTCACGACGACGCCCGCCTTCGCGGGCGTCAGGATCGTGACGATGAACGCGGCCGCGGACCCCGGTTCCGAGTCCGAGCCCGCGAACGCGGTTGCGATCGCGGGCTACCTCACCAAGCCCGTTCGGCGCAGCCTCCTCTTCGCGATGCTGGGGCGCCTCGCCGGCCGGGGGCCTGAGCTCGACACCGGCTCCTTCCTCGCGAGCTTCGGGCTCTCGGCGGCCGCCGAGCGCCTGCAGCTGCACGTGCTCGTCGTCGAGGACAACCCCGTCAACCAGGCGGTCGCGGTCGGGATGCTCGAGGCGCTCGGCTGCTACGTCGAGCTCGCCGCGAACGGCAGCGAAGCGATCAATCGGCTGGTCGCGGGTGGCATCGACGTCGTGCTCATGGACTGCCAGATGCCGGTGATGGACGGCATCGAGGCGACCGAGGAGATCAGGAAACGCGAGGCGCAGAGCCACGGCATGCGCGTGCCGATCATCGGCGTGAGCGCGCATGCGCTGCAGGGCGCGCGCGAGGAGTGCCTGCGCGCCGGCATGAACGACTTCGTCGCGAAGCCGTTCACGATGGCCGAGCTCGCACGGGCGCTCCGTCGCCACGTGCGGCGCCGCATCCCGGAAGCGGTGCCGCGCCCGGCGCGAGGCACCCCCGTCTAGAGGCGCTGGTCGAGCGGCACGAACGCGCGGGGCTCGGGGCCCGTGTAGTGCGCGCTCGGCCGGATGATCTTGCCATCCGCGCGCTGCTCGATCACGTGCGCGCACCAGCCGGTCGTGCGCGAGATCACGAAGAGCGGCGTGAACATCGCCGTCGGCACGCCCATCAGGTGGTAGCTGACCGCGCTGTACCAGTCGAGGTTCGGGAACATCTTCTTCGCGTCCATCATCACCGCCTCGAGGCGCGCGGCGATGTCGAACATGCGGCTGTCCCCGGCCAGCGTCGCGAGTTGCCGCGCGACCCGCTTGATCACTTCGTTGCGGGGATCGGAGGTCGTGTAGACCGGGTGCCCGAAGCCGATGATCACTTCCTTCGCGGCCACGCGGCGGCGGATGTCGGCCTCGGCCTCATCCGGCGTCGCGTAGCGCTGCTGGATCTCGAAGGCAAACTCGTTCGCGCCACCGTGCTTGGGACCCCTGAGCGCCCCGATCGCCGCCGTGACTGCGGAGTACATGTCGGAGCCCGTGCCCGCGACGACCCGCGCCGCGAAGGTGCTCGCGTTGAACTCGTGCTCGGCATAGAGGTTGAGCGAGGTGTGCATCGCCCGCACCCACTCCGGCCGCGGCGTCGTGCCGTGCAGCAGGTGCAGGAAGTGCCCGCCGATCGAGTCGTCGTCCGTCTCGACCTCGATGCGCTTCCCCGAATGGCTGTAGTGGTACCAGTAGCACAGCACCGACCCCAGGCTCGCGATCAGCCGGTCGGCGATCTCGCGCGCACCCGCGGCCGAGTGATCTTCCTTCTCCGGCAGCACGCAGCCGAGCGCCGAGGCGGCGGTTCGCAGCACATCCATCGGATGCGTCGCCGCCGGAAGCGCCTCGAGTACCTTGAGCACGGGCTCGGGGATGCCGCGCAGGCTCCTCAAGTTCGCCTTGTACGCCGTGAGCTCCGCGCGAGTCGGCAGCACACCATGAACGAGGAGGTAGGCGATTTCCTCGAACTCGGCGTGCTCGGCGGTGTCGAGGATGTCGTAGCCGCGGTAGTGGAGGTCGTTGCCGCTGCGTCCGACCGTGCAGAGCGCGGTGTTGCCGGCCATGACACCGGACAGCGCCACCGATTTCTTGGGTTTCGGCAGCAGCGGGCTCGGCATGTTCACGGTGTCGGACATACGGCGTTCCTCGGGTGCGCGGCCTATTTCGTAAAGAGCTCGTCCAGCTTCTTCTCGTACTCGTGATAGCCGAGCACCTCGTAGAGCTCGGCGCGCGTCTGCATGCGATCGATCACGCCCGCCTGCGTGCCGTGGGTGCGGATCTCGCCGTAAACCGCGAGTGCCGCCTGCGACATCGCCCGAAAGGCCGAGAGCGGATAGAGCACGAGGCCGACGCCCGCGTTCTTGAGCTCGCCCACCGTGAAGAGCGGCGTCTTGCCGAACTCGGTGATGTTGGCGAGTACCGGCACGCCGACCGCGTGCGTGAACTGCCGGTACTCATCGAGCGTCGCGAGCGCCTCCGCGAAGATCATGTCGGCGCCGGCCTCGACATAGGCGAGCGCACGCTCGACCGCCGCCGCCTGTCCCTCGACCGCGTGCGCGTCGGTGCGCGCCATGATCACGAAGTCATCGTCCGTGCGCCCGTCGACCGCGGCGCGCAGGCGATCCACCATCTCGTCCTTGGAGACGAGCGCCTTGCCCGGACGGTGGCCGCAGCGCTTGGCCTGCACCTGGTCCTCGATGTGCAGGCCGGCGGCACCCGCGCGAATGAACTCCCGCGTCGTGCGGGCGATGTTGAAGGCCGCGCCCCAGCCGGTGTCGGCATCGACGAGGAGCGGCAGCTCGCTCGCGCCCGTGATGCGCCGGATGTCCTCGGCGACGTCGTTGAGCGAGGTGATGCCGAGGTCCGGGAGGCCGAAGGAGGCGTTCGCAACCCCCGCGCCCGAGAGGTAGAGCGCCTGGAACCCCGCGCGTTCGGCGAGCTTGGCGCTGAAGGCGTTGACCGCGCCGACCACCTGCAAGGGCCTTTCACGCTCGAGCGCCGACCAGAGCCTGGCGCCGGCGGATCCGGGGGATTTGGACATCGGCTGCCCCTTTTTGGTGCGGTGCATTATAACTCAGCCGATCTCGACCAGCGTCCGGCCCCGCACCGTGCCCGCGATGTAGTCCGGGAAGGCCGCTGGCAGGGCATCGAAGGGAATTGTCCGCGCGGCGCTCAACGCCAGGTGGCGGGGCTTCAAGTCCGTCGCGATCCGCTCCCACACGTGCAGCCGCTCGGCGCGCGTGTTGGCGACCGAGTTGATGCCGAGGAGGCTGACGCCCCGCAGGATGAACGGCAGCACCGTGGTCTTGAGCTCCGGACTCGCGGCAAGACCGATGCTCGCGATGTTTCCCCAGAAATCCACCGTCCGGGTCAGCCACGTCAGGATCTCGCCCCCGACATTGTCGATCGCACCCGCCCACTCGGGCGTCTCGAGCGGCCGGGTGCCGAGATTGATCGCCTCGCGTCGCAGCACCCGCGCGGCACCGATCGAGGTGAGGTAGTCGACAGCATCGGCCTTGCCGCTGACGGCGACGGCCGTGTAGCCGCGTCCCGCCAGCATGTCGAGGGCGAGCGAGCCGACTCCGCCCGTTGCGCCCGTCACGACGATGGCGCCCTGCCCGGGCGTCTGGCCGTTCCGCTCCATCCGGTCGATCGCGAGCGCCGCCGTGAAGCCCGCGGTGCCGATGCGCATGGAGTCCGCGAGCGCAAGGCCGCGCGGCAGGGAGATGACCCACTCGGCGCGCACGCGCGCGTACTCGGCGTAGCCGCCGTCGTGCGTCTCGGAGAGGCCGCACCCCGTCACGAGCACTTCATCGCCCGCCTTGAACCGCACATCGCTCGAGGAGACGACGAGGCCTGCGAGGTCGATGCCACCGACGAGCGGGTGGCGCCTCAGGATGCGGCCGCTTCCGGTCGCCGCGAGCGCGTCCTTGTAGTTGATGCTCGAGTAGCGGACCTTGATCACGACCTCGCCGGGCGAGAGGTCCTCGAGCGAGATTGTCTCGAAGCGCGCGCTGATTTTGCGGTCGGCCTCGTGGATCCTAAACGCTTTGAATCCCTGCATTCGGTCGATCTCCGGGGAGCTCAGGTGGCGCGTCGCTCGAGCCACGCGGTGAGCCCGTCGACGTTCAGGTTGATGTCGAGGTCGAGCAGCTCATGGCGCCGCGCGACGTCGGTGTCGAAGCCGTGCCGATCCAGGACGTCCGCGAGGTAGGCGTACATGTCCGCGCGCATGCGCGCCACGCGATCGGGCGCGCCCGCGTGGCGCTGCGCGATCGCGACGTAGGCATCGATGCCGGCGTGCATGTCGGCACCGAGTCGCGCGACCTCGGTGACCCGGCCGTAGTGCGTCATGTACACGGCGTCCGGCCGCTCGCCGAGCACCCGATCGACCGAGGCGTGCAGCTGCGCGGGATCGAACTGCGTCGGTGTCGTGGCCGGCAGCACGAACGCACGGCCCTCGACGTCGAACTCGCGATAGGAGACGCCGAAGGTGTCGCCGCTGAACAGCGCCCGCGCCTCGCGGTCGACGATCACGCAGTGGTGGAGCGCGTGGCCGGGCGTGTGCAGGAACGTGAACGGGCGGCCGGCGAGCTTGAGCGTCAGCCCCTCTTCGGCCGCGACGATCCGCCCGGCCGGGACCGGCGCGATCTCGCCGTACAGGCGTTCGTAGATCTCATCGCCGTAGACGCTGCGCGTCGCGGCGATCAGCCGCGCGGGATCCGCAAGGTGCTGGGCACCGCGCGGGTGCACGACGACGCGTGCATTCGGCAGGTGCCTGAGGAGCGCGCCGGCGCCGCCCGCGTGGTCGAGGTGGATATGCGTCAGGAACACCCAGTCGACCGCTTCCAGCGCGACCCCGCGCGCGCCGAGTGCCGCGAGGAGCGCGGGCACCGCATGCGAGGTGCCGGTATCGACGAACGCACCGCGGCCCTCGTGCACGACGAGGTGGCTCGCATCGAGCCGCGGCCTGACGTAATCGGTGTCGATCGCGTTGATGCCCGAACCGTAATCGATGAGCGCCGAGACGACGGGGCCGGCTTGCGCCGGCCCCGGTGTGGACTGCGAGGGACCCGTCACGGTCCGCGCGGCGCCAGCGGCACCCACAGTGCCGGCTGCTGCGACGCGAAGTAGTGCGCGAGCGCCTGGATGTCCTCGTCCTTCAGCGACGCGACGAACGTGGCCATGATCGGGTTCTGCCGGGTGCCCTTGCGGTAGGCCTTGAGCGCCTGCTCGAGGTAGTCGGCGTACTGGCCGGCGAGCGTCGGGTAGTCGCCCGTGATGCCGACGCCGTCCTTGCCGTGGCAGGCGACGCAGGCATTCGCACTCGCCGGCGGCGTGCCCGTCGCGTTGCCCGAAGACGCAACCGGCTTCGCCGTCGCGAAGTAGGCGGCGATGTCGCGCGCGTCCTGCCCGGAGAGGCTCGATGCCTGCCCCTTCATGGTCGGGTGCGCGCGCGCGCCGCCCCGGTACTCGGCCAGCGCCGCGACGATGTAGTCGGCGTGCTGGCCGCCGAGCCGGGGCACGCGGTAGTTCGGATAGGCGTTCCGGTAGTCCGGGATGCCGTGGCAACCGAAACAGGTGTAGGCGAGCTTGGCACCGTGCGCAGGATCGCCGGGCGGGGTGTCCGCCGTCGCCGGAGCCGCCCAGGCGGCACCGAGGCACGCGAGGACCGTGGGGATCATCGCCATCAACCGGATCATGAATGCCTTACGCACGAACCTTCCTCTCTCGTCCTGACCACGCGGCACCGACAGCCGCCGAATGTTACGGAGGACCCCCGAAAAACTCCACCCGGCGCAACCCCGTCCGGGCTTCCCACCCGTTGTATCGTAGGGGCGGCCGCCGGCTGCCGATGGAGTCACCCATGAACCGCCTTGCCGCGTCGCTCCTCTGCCTGCTGATCCCGGCCCTCGCGGGCCTGCCGGGGGCCGCGCTCGCCGAGCCCGGCAGCCACACGATCAGCGTCACCGGCCACGGCGAGGTCAGGGCTGCCCCGGACCTCGCCATCGTCCGGCTCGGCGTCAGCGCCCAGGCACCGACCGCCGATGAGGCCCGCACCGCGGTGAACCGCATCGTGCCGACGCTCTTGAAGCTCACCCGCGACCTCGGGATTCCGGAGGCGCGGGTCCGCGCGACGGCGCTTTCGGTGTCGCCCGACACCGAGTGGGTCGAGGCGCGCCGGACCAACCGGGTGACCGGCTACACGGTCTCGCGGCAGATCGCGGTCGAGCTTCGCGACCTCGATCGCCTGGGCGACCTCCTCGAGAAGAGCGTGACGCTCGGCGCGAACGTCGTGAGCGGTCCCGAGCTCGACTCGATCCACCGCCCGGATCTCGAGCGCCAGGCGCTCGCGCTCGCCGTCGCCGACGCCAGGAAGAACGCCGACGTCCTCGCGACCGCGCTCGGCACGACGGTCGGGCCGCCGCGGCAGATCGCGATGGCCGGTGCCGACGCGCCGCGCCAGCGCCTCGGCGGCGTGGTGGTGACGGCGGCGCGCCTCTCGGCGGGGGCACCGGAAATGTACAAGGTCGGGGAGCTCAACTTCGAGGCCAGCGTCGAGGTGAGCTTCGAACTCGGCGCCGGGACGCCGCCGCATTGAGCGTCGCGCGGGCCGCGCTGATCGGCACGGCGTGCTCGGCCGTGCTCGTCGGGCTCTACCTCTGGCAGCGCGAGCCGCCGCAGACCGGGCCCGCCGCGCCGCGCGCGCACGCACGCCCCGCGCCCGCGGCGCCGCCGGTCACCCCGCTCGCCGCGGCACCCAGGACGATCGCGGCGAGTCCGCTGCGCGCCGCGCTCGTGCGCGCCTTCCGCGACGCCCAGGTCCCGCGCGAGATCCTCGACCGGCTCCAGGCGGGCGACGTCGCGGGCGTCGCGCGCGAGTTCGCCGCCGCCAGCGATGCCGAGGGCGCCGTCCACCTCTTCGACCTCGCAGCGCTCTGCGCGACCGAGGGGCATGCGCCAGCTGACGGCAGCCCCGACGAGCGGGCCGCGCTCGAGGCCACCCGCGACCTCCCAGCCCCGCACGCAACGCTCGCCGCGCTCATCGACGCGCGCCACGCCTGGCAGGCGCGCTTCGGCGCCGGCTGCGCAGGCGCCGCGCTCGATCCCGCCGACGTCCGCCGGCGGCTCGCAGCCGCCGCGGCCGCGGGAAACGCGATGGGCGTCGAGCGGCTCGCCGCGTACGACGAACGGCCCGGCCTCCGACTCCAGAGCGCCGCGCTCCTCGGCAGCGCCCGCGCGCAGTTCAGGCTCGGCGTCGCGGTGTTCGGCACGCATCCCGCCGAGGGGCGCTCCTGGCTCGAGGCGAGCGCCAAGGTCGATGCGGACGCCGAGGCGTACTACGCGATGTGTCTCCTGTCCGGCTGTGTCGGCGCCGCCGACCCGGACGCCGCGCGTGCCGAACTCGAGTCGGCGGCGCGCGCGGGCTCGCTGTTCGCGCTCGGCGTCCTCGCCTCGCCCGATGCCGCCGAGGGCGTCCGGCGCTGGTCGCGAAGCGACGCGATCGTCACGCCCGTCGCGCCGCGCGATGCCTCCGTGCTCGGCGTATCGACGCCTGCGGCGTACGGCTGGGCGACGCTCGCGGAACAGCTCGCGAACTCCGGCTGCTTCGGCTTCGAGTTCGGCATCGCCGCGGATGCGTTCGGCAACCGCGCGCACTTCGAATCGACGCTGCGCTCCGCGGAGCTCGAGGCCGCGCGCGCCGCGGCCGAACAACTCGTGGGCTCGACGGCGGCCACCACGAGACATGCGCTTGGCTGTGACTGAGTGCACGGGACAATCCGCCCTCCGGCAGCGTAGGCTGGGCGGGACGTAGGGCGGTCGAGGGTCGCGAGCAATGTCGAGCAATGCGGACCGTCACGAGTCGGGCGCCGTCGGGGTGCATTCGTGAGGGCGGAGCTGCGCCGGTGGCTGTGGCGCACGCTGGTCGTGATCGTCGCGACTTCGGCCATGGGCCGCATCGGGTTCATGCTGCCGCATTTCGGTGCGCGCCTCACGCTGCCGCTCCTGCCGAGCGGGATCGCGGTCGCGGCCACGATCCGCTGGGGACGCTGGATGTGGCCGGCGGTCTTCATCGCCGCCGCGCTCGTCAACTCGAGCAACGCGCGACCGTGGATCGTCGACGGCGGCGTCGGCCTCGGCCTCGCGGGCGGCGCATTCCTGACCGCGTGGATCCTCGAGCGCAACCGCTTCGATGCGAGCTTCGCACGGCCGCGCGACGTGGTCGCGTTTCTGCTGGCCGCCGGCATCGGCATGGCGCTGGCACCAACCTTCGGCATGAGCGGCTACTGGTACACGGACACGCCGGGCGTGCCGATGATCCCGATCAACTGGCTGCGCTGGTGGGGCAACGTCACCGCCGGCGTCCTCCTGCTGACGCCGCTCCTGATCGCCATCAATCGCCAGAGCCTGGCGCGCCTCGCCACGCAGTGGGTGAGTTCGAGCGTCTGGGTGCTCGCGCTCCTCGTGCTGGTCGCCGCGATCCTGTTCGGCGAATCGACGACGCCGGTCGTCCGCGCACCGATCGTGGTGTTTGCGCTCATCCTGATCGTGGTCGGCGCGATCCGCTTCGGCCTCGTGCCCGCGCTCGCGGCGGCGCTGGTCGTCTCGGGCACGACTGCCGCCAGCTTCGCCTTCAGCCGGGGCGCCTTCGGCGGCGGCGACGAGCTCGGCGGCCTGATCACGATTTGGTCGGTCGCCGGCGCGCTCGTGAGCCTCTCGCTCGTGGTCACCGCGCTCCTCTCGGAGCGGGACGCCGCTGCGGCCGACAAGCTCCGTGCCGAGCGACGCTACGCGCAGATCTTCGACGGCAGCCCGCAGCCGCTCTGGGTCCACGACCCGGCGACGCTGCGCTTCCTCCTGGTCAACGAGGCGGCGCTCAGGCAGTACGGGTGGTCGCGCGAGGAGTTCCTCGAGCGCGGCGTCGATGCACTCGGCGTCGAGGGCGGCGAGCCGGTGCTGCCGCGCGGCGGCGCGGAGGCGCTCGAGCGCGGCCCCGGTCCCTTCGAGACGCGGCACCGCACACGCGACGGTGCTGTCATCGACGTCGAGGTGTGGACGCGCTCGATCGATCTGGGCGGCCACGCCGCCGATCTCGTGTTCGCGATCGACGTCACCGAGCGCCGCGCGCTCGGCCGTGCACTCCTCGAGGCGATCACCGGCGAGCAGCGGCGCATCGGCCAGGAGATGCACGACGGGCTCGGCCAGGAGCTGACGGGGCTGGCGCTGTCGCTGCGCGCGCTCTCGAACCAGGCGGAGCGCGAGCGCTTCGCGATGGCGGGCGAGCTCGGCCAGCTCGCCGACATGGTTTCCGGCTGCATCGAGAGCACGCGGCGCATCGTGCGCGGGCTCTCGCCGTTGAGCGACGCCGACGGCAACCTGCTCGGCGCGCTCGAGTCACTGGCGCAGACGAGCTCGCTGTCCGGAACGCCGGTGCACCTGCGCACCCGCCTCGATGCGCCATTGATCGTGCCGCTCGAGGTCCGAAGCCACCTCCTGCGCATCGCGCAGGAAGCGGTGCAGAACGCGCTCAAGCACGCCGAGGCCGGTCACGTCGACGTCGAACTCGCGGTCCGGCCGGGTGGCGTGACGCTCTCGATCACCGACAACGGTCGCGGTCTCGGTCGCGACACGCCGGGCGCGCCCGGGCTCGGAATGCGCACGATGCGCTTTCGCGCGACCGCCATCGGCGGGCGCCTCACTGTGCTGAGGCCTCCGGGTGGCGGCACGGTCATCGTGTGCGAGGCGCCGCAGTCGGGACCGG
>CAYNCY010000022.1:7143-17565 GCA_964395195.1 uncultured Steroidobacteraceae bacterium | reverse complement strand
GGTTGAGCTCGTCGTCGTAGTAGAGCGAGAGCACCAGCTTCTCGCGCTCGGGCAGTCCCTCGATCGCGCCGGCGAGCGCCTTGCGGAAATCCTCCTCCTCGAGATCGTCGGCGGGTCCGGGACTGGCGTCGCGGGCGTGCGAGATGGGGCCGTCGTCATCGCCCGTGCCCACCTGGTCGAAGCTGAACAGCCGGCAGCTCGCCGCGTCGGCGATGGAGCGGTAGTAGTCCTCGATCGTGACACCGAGTGCCGCGGCGACGTCGGTCGCGCGCGCCTCGTGGCCAGTCTCGTTCTCGATCCGGCGCACGACCTCGGACATCTCGCGCACCGAGCGATGCACCGAGCGCGGGGTCCAGTCGGATTTCCTGACCTCATCGAGCATGGCGCCCCTGATGCGGATGCCGGCGTAGGTCTCGAAGTTGGCGCCCTTGCTCGCGGTGTAGTGCCGCGCGGCGTCGAGGAGGCCGATCATGCCGGCCTGGATCAGGTCATCCACTTCGACGTTGGGGGGCATGCGGCTGACGAGGTGATAGGCGATGCGTTTGACGAGATCGGCATGTTTCAGGACGAGCTGGTCCTGGGGCATGTCGGCTGGGCCGACCCCGGGCGCTTGCGTCGTGTCCGCGTACTGCTGTCTTGCTCTCATTGCAAAGCGCCTACGCCGTTGCCGGCCATCACGAGGCGTTCGACGAAGAACTCGAGATGGCCGCGCGCCCCACCGGGCACCAACCATGTATCGGCCTTCGCGGCCAGGTTCTTGAACGCGAGGGAAGCGATACACCCCGGAAAGGCATCTACGACAACGGCTTGCTGCTGCGCGGCGCGGCGCATGAACTCATCGAAAGGCACGTACCCGGCATAGTCGAGCGTGACATCGAGAAACCGGTCACAGACACGGGCGAGTTTCTGGTACAGGTCGCGGCCCTCGCCCGCCCCGCGGGTCTGGTTCGCGAGCACGCGGAACCGGCCGACCCCGTGATCGCGGGACAGCACCTTGATGAGCGCATAGGCATCCGTCAGCGAGGCCGGCTCGTCGCACACGACCACCAGCACGTGGTGGGCGGCGCTTGCGAAGGTCAGCACGCTCTCGCTGATGCCCGCGGCGGTGTCGATCAGGAGCACGTCGAGGTGCTGGGAGAGCTCGCTGAAGGCGCGGATGATGCCACCGTGCTCGAGCGCGGAGAGGTTCGCCATCTGGCCGACCCCGGAACTCGCGGGCACGACGCGAATACCCTTCGGCCCCGTGACGATGATCTCCTCGAGCGTCTTCTCCCCCGACAGCACGTGGCTCAGGTTCCAGCGCGGCTGCAGGCCGAGCACGACGTCGATGTTCGCGAGCCCAAGGTCCGCATCGAGCACGAGCGCGGAACGCCCGCGCAGCGCGAGCGCGACGGCGAGGTTCGCGGTGACGCTCGTCTTGCCGACGCCGCCTTTGCCGCCGGTGACCGCGATGACCTTGACGGGCCGCCCGGGCACGGGCGCGGGCGCGACGAAGGGCTTCCAGTTAGACATGACCAACCACCTTTCCAAAATGTCCGGCAAGATAAGCATCATCGACGTCCGTCAGTGCGCGCGCATCGGCGGCGAGGCGCATCGCGCGCTTCACCATCCAGATGCGCTTCGGCGGCGCCGCCGACAGGTCGTCCGGCACGCGCTGGCCGTCGGCGAGCCAGGCAATCGGGAGCGCGTGGCGGATCACGACCGAGAGCGCGGCGCCAAGGCTCGCGGCCTCGTCGATCTTGGTCAGCACCACGGATTCCGGTCGCGCCGGCGCGTAGGAGCACACGATCCTGTCGAGCGCGCGCTGCTCGGCGTTGGCACCGAGCGCGAGCACGGTGCGGATCTGCCGGCCCGGCACCTTCAACAACTGGAACTGCTCGGCGAGGCGCTCATCGTGCGGGCTCATGCCGGCGGTGTCGATCAGCACGAGGCGCCGGCTCGCGATGCCGGCAAGGACGCCGGCGAGCTCACGCCCGGTGGTCGCGACGTGCATCGGGATGCCGAGGATCCGCGCGAAGGTCAGCAACTGGTCGCGCGCACCGATGCGGTGGTGATCGAGGCTGACGAGCGCGACGTCGTTCGTGCCGTGGCGCAGCGCCCAGCGCGCGGCGAGCTTGGCGATCGTGGTGGTCTTGCCGACGCCGGTCGGACCCACGACCGCGAAAATGCCGCCATTGATGAGCGCGCCGTCATCCACGGTCGGCAGATGCTTGAGGAGTACCGCCGCGGCTATGCGCTCGGCGGCCTTGCCGTCGACGCCGCCCGGCACGCGCTCGGTGAGCGCGCGGGCGATGTCGGGCGCGAGCCCCATGAAGCTCAACGAGCGCAGCACCTGGGCCTTCTGCGGCTCGCGCCGCAGGCGATCGCTCCACGCGAGGCTCGCGAGCTGGTTCTGGAGCAGGGAGCGCAGCGTCTCGACCTCGCGGCGCATGTCGAGGAGCCCCTGCGACTGGGCGTGGATGACGTGGGGGGCGGCGGGCGCGGGCGCGGGCGCGGGCGCCGCGGCGGCGGGCGGTGCGGGCGCGGCGGCGGGTGCGGGTGCCGGCGCAGGTGCGGGCGCGCTCGGGCGGCGCACCGCTGCTGCGCGCGCGACGGGTGCCGGCGGCGGCGTCGGTGCGGCTACGGGCGCCGGTGGCGCGGCCGCGGGGGCAGGCCTTATGCGCTTCAACGCTTCCTCGATGAGCGTCTCGTCGTAGTCGACCGCGGTGATGAGCTCGATGCCCGCGTCGATGCGGCGGTTGGAGATGATCACGGCATCGCTGCCCTGCTCCTCCCGGACCTCCGCCAGCGCTTCGCGCATCGTCGCTGCCACGAATCGTTTGATCTTCATCTGTCCTCCTGACGCAGGCGACGGGACGCGCTAGCGCCCGACCGCCGCGACCACCCGGATACGGCGGTTTTCCGGAACTTCGTTGTAGGCGAGTACGTTCAAGCTCGGCACGCTGTGCCGCAGGAGCCGCGCGAGCCACGGCCTCAGCTTCGGCGTCGTCAGCAGTACCGCGGGCTCGCCGGCCATTTCCTGGCGACGCGCGCTGTCGGCGAGCGCCTGGCACATGCGATCGGCAAGCCCCGGCTCGAAGCCGGGCGCATCGCCGCCCCCGAGCATCGAGTCGCCGAGCACCTGCTCGAGCTGCCCATCGAGCGTGATGACCGGCAGCTCCTGCCGAAGGCCCGTGATCGCCTGCACGATCGAGCGGCCGAGCGCAATGCGCACCGCCGCGACCAGCACGGCCGGATCCTGCGTCCGCGGGGCGTTCTCGGCGAGTGTCTCGGCGATGACCTTGAGGTTGCGGATCGGCACGCGCTCGGTCAGGAGGTTCTGCAGTACCTTGACCACGACGCTCATCGCCAGGCCCTTCGGCACGAGTTCCTCAACCAGCTTCGGCGCCGCCTTCTGCAGGCGGTTGAGGAGGTGCTGTACCTCCTCGTGGCCGAGAAGCTCGTGCGCGTGCGACTGCAGGAGCTGCGAGAGGTGCGTCGCGATCACGGTGCCCGCATCGACGACGGTGTAGCCCTGCGTCTGCGCCTGCTCGCGCCGCGAGCGCTCGACCCAGACGGCGTCGAGGCCGAAGGCCGGGTCCTTGGTGGTGATGCCGGGGACGGGACCGGCGACGGTGCCGGGGTTGATGGCCATGTCGCGATCCGGGAATACTTCCGACTCACCGACCGGCACGCCCTGCACGGTGATCCGGTAGGCGTTGGGACCCAGGTCCAGGTTGTCGCGGATGTGCACGGCGGGCACGAGGAAGCCGAGCTCCTCGGAGAGCTTCTTGCGCACGCCCTTGATCCGGCCCATCAGCTCCCCGCCCTGCGCCTTGTCGACGAGCGGTATCAGCCGGTAGCCGACCTCGAGGCCGATCGCATCGATGGCCTCGACGTCCTCCCACGAGAGCTCCTTCATCTCCGGCGAGACCGGCGTGCCGGTCGGCGCTGTCGGCGGCGGCGGCGGCGCGGCCGCCTCGCGCTGCGCCTTCTGGTGCAGGAGGAACGCACCCGCGCCCGAGAGCGCGGCCATCGCGAGGAACGCGAAGTTCGGCATGCCGGGCACGAGGCCCATGAGACCGAGGATGCCGGCCGAGACCGCGAGCGCCTTCGGCTGGCCGAGCATCTGCTTCGCGACCTGCTGGCTCATGTCGGAGGGGCGCGACATGCGCGTCACGATCACCGCGACCGCGACCGAGAGGAGGAGCGCCGGGATCTGGGCGACCAGGCCGTCGCCGATCGTCAGCAGCGTGTACGTGCGCCCGGCCGCGCCGAAGTCGAGGCCGTGCTGCATCATGCCGATCGCGAGACCGCCGAAGATGTTGATGAACACGATCATGATTCCGGCGATCGCATCGCCGCGCACGAACTTCGAGGCACCGTCCATCGCGCCGTAGAAATCCGCTTCCTCGCGGATTTCCTGGCGTCGCACGGTCGCATCCGCCTGCGTGATGATGCCGGCATTGAGGTCGGCATCGATCGCCATCTGCTTGCCGGGCATCGCATCGAGGGTGAAGCGCGCGGTCACTTCCGAGACGCGTCCCGCGCCCTTGGTGACCACCATGAAGTTGATGATCACGAGAATGACGAAGACGACAACGCCAACCGCGTAGTTGCCGCCGATCACGAACGAACCGAATGCGCGGATCACCTGGCCGGCGGCGGCGGGGCCGGTGTGACCCTCGAGCAGCACCACGCGCGTCGAGGCGACGTTGAGTGCGAGCCGCAGGAGCGTCGCGCCGAGCAGCACCGTCGGGAAAACCGCGAAGTCGATCGGGCGCTTCACGTAGATGACCGCGAGGATCACGACCAGCGACAGCGAGATGTTGAACGTGAAGAGCAGATCGAGGATGAAGGGCGGCAGCGGCAGCACCAGCATCCCGAGCATGACGATCAGCAGCACCGGCACCGCGAGGCCCTGGCGCCCGAACTCCATCAACGTGTCGCTGAGTGGCCGCGCGGTGCTCATGTGGCCTCCGCCTCGCGGTCATACTTGGCGCGCATCACCGGATCGACCTCGGGGAACGGCTTCCTGAGCCGTGCCGCCTTGGTCGGGTTGAGCGTGCGGACCTGGAACACGTACGAAAGGACCTGCGCGACCGCGAGGTAGAGGCCGGTCGGAATCTCGCGGCCGATCTCGGCGCTGCCGTAGAGAACGCGCGCGAGCACCGGCGCCTCGAAGAGCGGCACGCCGGCGTCCTGCGCGGTACGCCGAATCTCGAGTGCGATGAGGTCGCGGCCCTTGGCGAGCACCCGCGGCGCCTTCATGCGCGTCGGGTCGTACTTGAGCGCGACCGCGAAGTGCGTCGGGTTCGTGATGACGACATCCGCGCGCGGCACGTCCTGCATCATGCGGCGCTTGGAAAGCTTGCGCTGCATGTCGCGGATGCGTGACTTGACCTCAGGGCGACCCTCGGTCTCCTTGCTCTCCTCGCGCACTTCATCGCGGGTCATGCGCAGCTGGCGGCGGTGGTACCACCACTGGAACGGCGCATCGACGGCAGCAACGACCGCGAGACCCGCGCTCATCAGGAGCAGCCCCAGCGTCAGCAGGTGCGCCGCGTGGCCGATGCCGGGCTCGGGCGCCATCGCGCCGAGTGCGACCGTGTCGCGTGCGAGCCAGAGGCCGACCGACACCGCGATCGCGCCCACGACGCCGAACTTGAGGAGCGCCTTGGTGAGCTCCGCGAGGCCGCTCAGGCCGAAGATCCGCCCGAACCCGTTCACGGGGTTCAGGCGCGAGAAGTCGGGCACGAGCGCCTGGCCGCTGAACACCCAGCCGCCGAGCGCCAGTGGCGCGAGCACGGCGGCGGCCGCGACTGCGCCGAGGAACGGCAGGATGATCAGGATCGAGTCGACCGCGGCAACGCCGAGGTGGCGGCCCATGGCGCCCGTGTCGTTGAGCACGCCGCGTTCGAGCATGAGGCCGCCGCGCATGACGCCCGCGAAGGAGCCGGCGACCGAGCGGCCGCCCAGGACGAGCGCGGCGCTGCCGACGATCATCACGGCCGCCGTCCCGAGCTCGCGCGAGCGTGCAACCTGGCCGCGCTCGCGCGCGTCGGTCTGCCGCTTGCTGGTGGGTTCCTCGGTTTTCTCGGCATCTGAGTCTTCCGCCATCGCCTCAGCTCCCGCCGATCAGCTGCTGGGCAGTGCCGAGGGCATCCAGCAGCAGCCGCTCGAAGCCGCCCTGCAGCGACGGCAGGCTCAGCATCAGCATCGCGAAGCCGAGCAGCATGCTGGCCGGGAAGCCGACCGCGAAGAGGTTCAACTGCGGCGCGGCGCGGCTGACGACGCCGAGCGCGAGATTGACGAGGAGGAGCCCCACCACCGCCGGGAGCGCGATCACGGCGCCCGCCGAGAACATCTTGGCGCCCCACGCGCCGATGGCCGCGAACTGCGGTGCCGTCAGGCCGTCGGGTCCGGGCGGCAGCCAGCGAAAGCTGTCGGCGAGGACGCCCAGGAGCACCAGGTGTCCGTCGACCGAGAGGAACAGCAGCATCCCGAAGATCAGGAAGAACTGCCCGACCACCACCGTGCTCGCGCCGCGGCTCGGGTCCACCATCGTCGCGAAGCCGAGTCCCATCGTGTTCGCGATCACCTGGCCCGCGAGCAGGAGCGCATCGAAGGCGACCTGCACCACGAACCCGAGGGCGACCCCGATCAGCAGTTGCTGCGCCGCCGTGAGGAGCGCGGTCGCGGAGAGCGGCTCGATCATCGGCATCGGCGGTGCGAGCGGGGCGAGCACCATCGTCAGCGTGAGCGCGAACACGAGCTTGATGCGCCCGGGCACAAGCGTCGCACCGAAGAGCGGCGCGATCATCAGGAAGCCCGAAAGCCTCAGGAACGTCCAGCCGTAGACCTCGAGGCCCGCGGTCAGGTGCGTGAAGTCGAGGGACAGCATCGGGCTCATCCCAGCAACCCCGGGATGCTCTCGAAGAGATTGCGGGTGTAGTCGATCAGCGTTTGCAGCATCCAGTGCCCGGTCACGAAGATCGTCGCGACGAGCACGAGGAGCTTCGGGATGAACGACAGCGTCATTTCGTTGATCTGCGTCGCCGCCTGCAGCATGCCGATCACGACGCCGGAAACGAGCGCGCCGAGCAGGAGCGGCGCCGCGACCATGCTGGTCACGACGAGCGCGTGCTCACCGATCGCGATCACGGTTTCCGGGGTCATGGCGCGCTCACGGGTTGAAGCTCGAGGCGAGCGTGCCCATCAGCAGCGTCCAGCCGTCGACCAGCACGAACAGCATCAGCTTGAACGGCAACGACACGAGCATCGGCGAGAGCATCATCATGCCCATCGACATCAACACGCTCGCGACCACGAGATCGATGATCAGGAAGGGGATATAGATCATGAAGCCGATCTGGAATGCCGTCTTGAGCTCGCTCGTGATGAACGCAGGCACCAGCACGCTGATCGGCACCGCCTCCGGGCCCGCGAACGGGCCCTGCCCCGAGATGCGCCCGAAGCTCGCGAGGTCGTTCTCGCGCGTCTGGTGCAACATGAATGTCCGCAGCGGCGCGATCGTCTTCGTGAGCGCCGCCTCCCCTGCGAGCTGCCCGTCCATGTAGGGCTTGACGCCGTCGTTCCACGCGGTCGTCAACACGGGTGACATCACGAAGAGCGTCATGAAGAGCGCGAGCCCGACGACGATCTGGTTCGGGGGCGTCGTCGGCGTGCCGATCGCCTGGCGGAGGATCGACAGCACGATCACGATGCGGGTGAATGCCGTCATGCTGAGAACTATTGCCGGCAGCACCGACAGGAGCGTCATCAGCACGAGGATCTGCAGCGTCAGCGAGTAGGTCTGCGTACCCCCCGCGCCCGCCTGCACGCTGAGCACGGGCAACCCCGCGACCTCGGCGTGCGCGAGCGCCGGGAGCGCGAGGAGCGCGAACAGCACGAGCGGCGTCAGCCGGCGAAGCGCGCCTGCCTTCACCGGCGCTCTCCCGGCTGCATGAGCGCCCTGAGCTTTTCGGCAAAGGCACCGGGCGCCGCATCGGGCGGCAGCTCCACCATGCGCTCGAGGAGCGCAAGCGAACGGACGCCGTCGGTGCCGACGCCGACCAGAGCCTGCGCATCCCCCACCTTGAGGAGTACCACGCGCTCTTTCGCGCCGACCGCGACGTCGGCGAGGACCTTGAGGCCGCTCGAGGCGGCGCGCGGCGTGAGCCGCAGGCGCGTCGCGACCCATGCGAGCGCGACGATCACGGCGAGGATCAGCAGGAGGCTGAACGCGACGGTCGCGAATCCGCTCACCGCCGAGGCCGTCGCGGTGACGGCGCCGGCTGGCGACCCCGCCACGGACGCAGGCGGCGCCGCCACGGCCAGGGCGGGAAGCGCGAGGAGAAGCGCTGCGAGCGCCCTTCTCACTTGGCACGCTCCAGTCGCTCGCTCGGGCTCACGACTTCGATCAGTCGGATGCCGAACTTGTCGTTGACGACGACGACCTCGCCACGCGCGACGCGCACGCCGTTGACGAGCACGTCGAGCGGCTCGCCCGCGAGCCGGTCGAGTTCGAGGATCGAGCCCTGCGACAGCGAGAGGAGCTCGCGCACGGTGATCTTGGTGCGCCCGACCTCGAGCGCGACGCTGACGCTGACGTCGAGGATCAGGTCGAGGCTGACGTCGCCGCCCGCCGCGGCGCCGCCCTCGGGCGTCAGGTCGCCGAACTGGGCGCGCGAGTAGCCGGGCTGGCCGGGTTGGGGATTGACCGGTGCGTTCATCGCTTAGGTACTCCGCGAGTCATTGGCCGCTGCGACGCAGCGGCGCGAGGATCTTCAGGGCATTGCGGCCGCGCGAGACGCCGAACTTGCCGGCGTAGAGCGCTTCGCTGCCGGCATAGAGCGTCACTTCCCGCGGCGCGTCGATCGGCAGCACGTCACCGGGCTTCAGGCGTCTTAGCTCGCCGATCGTGATGTCGACCTCGGTCAGGACCGCCCGCACCTCGACGCCCGCGTCCCTGAGGTGCGTCGCCATGATCGGGCCCCAGGCTTCGTCGCGGCCGCTGCGCGCGACGATGCCGGCGGTGAGGACCTCGCGCAGCGGCTCGATCATGGCGGCCGGCATCACGAGGTCGAGCGTGCCGCCGCCGGAGGGCAGCTCGATGTGGAAGCGGTTGACGAGCACGGTGTCGGTCGGCGCCGCGACGCTCGCGAAGAGCGGATTCGACTCGTGCTTGACGAGCTCGACCTCGACGTTCGACACCGGCGTCCACGCCTGGGCGAGATCGGTCGCCGCCTGGCGGAGCACCAGCTGCACGAAGCGCACCTCGGTCGGCGTGAGGCCCCGGTCGGCCGCGCGTTCGACGTTGCGGCCCGGGCCGCCAAAGTAGGTGTCGACCATCAGGAACACGAGCGTCGGATCGAAGACGAAGAGCGCGCTACCGGGCAATGGCTTGAGGCGAACGATGTCGAGGCTCGCCGGCGTCGTGACGGCCGCGAGGTAGTCGCCCGCCTTCTGGGTGCGCACGCCCTCGAACGTCACCTGCGGCTCGCGCTGCAGGAGATTGAAGAGCGCGACGCGAAAGCTGCGCGCAAAAGTCTCGTGGATGGTCTCGAGCGCGGGCAGCCGGCCGCGCGTGATGCGCTGCGTGCCGGCGAGGTCGTAGGCCTTGACCTCGCCCCTGCCGTCCGCCGGCTTCTCGAGAAGCGCGGAGACCTCCTCCCCGGAGATCACGCTCTTCGCGCCGTCAGTCTGTTCCCCCGCCATGGACGCTTCCTACTGGACCACGAAGCTGGTGAAGTAGAGGTCCTCGACGGCGGTGGAGCCCGTCTCCTTCTTGAGGATGCGCTGCACTTCCTTGAGGCACTCGAGCCTGAGCGCCTCCTTGCCCTCGCGCGTCATCAGCGTCTTGTAGTCGCGGCCGTTCATCAGCATCAGCAGGTTGTTGCGGATCATTGGCTGGTGGAGCTTGACCGCCTCGACGTATTTCTCGTCGCGCGTCAGCACCTCGATCGTCAGCTGCAGGAAGCGCACCGCCTGCGTGTCGTCGAAGTTGACGATCAGCGGCGGATCGAACGCGAAGTACACGGCGGGCTTCGACGGTCCGCCCTTGTCCTCGTGCTCCTCGCCACCGCCTTCCTTCTTGTCGGCGGGCGGGGGCGGAGGCGGCTTCAGCATGAGCTTGCTGTCGGGCCCGGGCGTCTGGATGAACTCCTGCACCGGGTGCAGCTTCGCGTTCACGAAGCCACCGACGATGACGGCACCGAGGGCGAGCACGAACACGCCGACCGCGTTGATCGCGATGCCGACGATCCCGCCGCCCTTGGGCTTCGGTTTCTCCGTCGACGCTTCTGCCGGGGACTCTGCCATGACACGCTCCTCACCTGTTGCGGTAGGAGGAGCAACTTCCGTGCCACGGACAATTCCACTCCTAATCAGTCACTTGGACCGACCAGACGCGGCGAGCGCCAGCCCGTTGACCCTCCGGTG
>CAYNCY010000022.1:0-7043 GCA_964395195.1 uncultured Steroidobacteraceae bacterium | reverse complement strand
GGGGGCTACCGGGTTTCCCGCCCCGGCGGCCGGGAAGCCGCCGTATGCCGCCTCCCGGGGTGATCGTGGATACTGACCGAGCGGGCAACGCGGTCCCTGCGTCCCTGCGGGCGCCGTCCGCGGGTTGCCGGCGCAACGACCGCCAGGCTCTTGCGGTCGAAGGAGTCCGAATGTCCCGTGTGGCCTGCCACCCCCTCTTCCTCGCGGTGCTCGCGACCGGGTTCACCGTCGTTGCAGCGGCCGCGCCGCGCGAGGCGACCGAAGCGGAGCCCGTGACGACGGTGTCGCGCAGCTACAGCCTCGGCCTGTCATTTGCGACGCAGTGGCGCGAGGCCGGTATCGGTACCAACCTCGAGACGGAGGAGCTCCTGAAGGGAATTCGCGACGGGCTCGGCGGCAAGGCACTGACCGCCGAGGACCGCGCACGGGCGAGCGCGTTCCTGAAGGCGACCTTCGAGGACCTCGGGAAGCGCAACGCGGTCGAGGCCCAGGAATTCCTCGCCAAGAACGCCAAGGCACCCGGCGTCGTCACGACCGCCTCCGGCCTCGAGTACATCGAGCTGAACGCCGGCGATCCCGCTTCGACCTCGCCGCAGCCCGCGGACAAGGTGCTCGTGAACTACCGCGGCACGCTGATCGACGGCACGGAATTCGACAGTTCCTATGCACGCAACAAGCCGACGGCCCTGCGCGCGGATCAGGTGATACCGGGCTGGCGCGAGGCGCTCGGGCTCATGCACCGCGGCTCGAAGCTGCGCATATTCGTGCCACCCGCGCTCGCCTACGGCGCCTCGCCGCCACCGGCGATTCCGCCGAACGCGGTCCTGATCTTCGAGATCGAGCTCATCTCGGTCAACCCGGCACCGACCGGCTGAACCGAACTCCGCTCCGCGACGCCGGCAGCGAATCCGGGCGCGGACCTTGACTGGGGAATGACATGCTAACCACACGGCACCGCAACCACATCCTGCGCGCGGCTCTCCTAACGATCCTCGTCGGGAGCGCGATGCCGGCGGGCGCCACCGCCGCGACCGGCAAGGCACCCGCACCAGCGACGCCGCCGGTACCGGCCGCGGGCGAGTCGCCGAAGTCGGCGCCCATCCCGGCAGAGGTCGGCAGCTACGACGTGGGCCTCATGCTTGGCACCCAGCTCGCACACAACGGCCTCGCGAAGTCGGCCTCGGTCGAGGCGATCGTGCGCGGCCTGCGTGAAGGCCTCGCGGGGCGCGCGATGACGACCGCCGAGCGCGACGCCACGGTCAAGTACCTGCGCGACGGCCGCGACGGGGTGGCCGAGTCGAACCGCGTCGCCGCGCGCGAGTTTCTCGAGAGGAATGCCCGCCAGCCGGGCGTCGTCGCACTGCCGTCGGGGCTCCAGTACCGGGTCCTCGCCGCCGGCGATCCGGCCGCGAAGTCGCCGGCACCGACCGACCAGGTCACCGTGCGCTATCGCACGACGCTGGCCGATGGCACCGAATTCGATCGCTCCGACACCCACGACCGGCCGGCGACCTTTCGCGTCAACAGCGTGTTCAAGGGGTGGCAGGAAGCCTTCCGCTCGATGAAGCCAGGCGCGAAGTGGCAGTTGTTCGTGCCACCGGAGCTGGGCTACGGCGTCAACACGCCGCCCGGCGTTCCGCCCGGCGCGCTCCTCATCTACGAGCTGGAACTCGTGCGCGTCGAACCGACCGAGGCGATGGACCCGGCCGCGGCGCGACGGCGCATCGGTGCCACGCCCCAGACGACGACCGTGACGGCACCCGCCGCCGAAGCGCCGCACTGAGTCAGGGCGTGATCCAGTCGCCCTCGGGCACGACCCGCCCCGGGCCGTCAAAGCGCGCGAGAAATCCGCCCTTCGATGCGAAGCGCTGGTGCGCACCGAGCGCGAGGCGCGGGTAATAGCCGGTGATGATGCGATGCTCGACCATGTCCTCCATCCGCTCGACCAGGTAGTCGGGGATGAACGCATCGACCATGTGCTTGATGTTTTCGGCGACGAGTCCACAGGCGAGGTAGGTATCCGCCTGCACCTGTTCGGCGACGACCGGGAGCTTGCGGATCCGGAACCAGCCGAGCGCGTAGTCGACGCGCACCCGACGTCGTTCCGGCAGGTCAAAGGGATAGGTCAGCTGCACGCGACCCCGCCAGTCCGCCGGCAACGGTGCCCGTTCGAGACCGCCCATCTGGCCCGAGACGTAGACGGGTGCCGAGGGCGCCGGCGCGCTCGCGAGCGCCGCGAGGTCGGCGCCCCGTAGCCACAGCACCAGCGCCTCGTCTTCGCCGAGGCCGCGCACGGCGTCGGCCACCGTGCCGCCGGTCCCCGCGCGCTTGAGGACACGGTTGGACACCGCGATGCCGCGCGCCTCGAGCACCGTCGCGAGCGCCGCGGCGCCTGCCTCGCCGACGTCGTCCGCGCGATAGACCTGGCGCACCCGCTTCACGGCCGGCGCGCCCGGACGGCCGAGGCCGGTGGCGATCAGGTCGGCCTCGAGCAGGACGCCGCGCGAGAAGTAGAGCGTGTCAAAGTGCCGGTCGGCGTCGGCGGGCGGTGCCTCGACGTTCGGAAACAGGCACGGCAGCGCGTGCGCCTCGCAGAACTCGCTGACGGGGGCCCAGGTGCGTCCGCCAATGCCCGAGAGGACCGCGAAGACCGGCTGCGCGGCGATGCGCGCTTCGAGCTGGGCCCGCCACGTCGATGCGGGACCCTCGAGCTCCCAGACGTACAGCACCCAGGTGCGATTCACCTTGAACATCGACTTCGCGTACTGGGTGGCGCCGGAAATCTGCATCGAGAGAGCGGCCTGCCCGCGCGGCGCGGCGTTGCGATCGGCGATGAACTGCTGCAGCACGCCTTCGACCGCGGCCCGCTTCACGGGGTCGGCATCCGGCGTCACGATGGTCGCGAAATGCAGTTCCGTGCTCGAGACGCCCGGGATGTGGCGGCGGTCGAGCGCGCGCAGGTGACCGGTCAGCGCGCCCAGGTCGGCGTCGTTGAGGGCAAAGCGCGGCATGAGCGCACTCAGCGGCCGGCCCTCCGAGTCGATGCCCTCGCGCAGCGCGCGGGCGAGCGTCTGCTCGGTGTACGGCGCGTGATCGAGCCGGGCGCCCGGGATGAACGGCGTATCCACGTCGCCGAGCTGCCCGGCCGGCGGATGGAACAGGAACTGGCCCGTGATCGGCGGAATCAGCGTGCGGCCTTCCTTCGAGCCGAGGCCGCTGCGGCGGTGGCAGTTGATGCACGCCGCCTGTTCGCCGACGAGTGGCTCCGCATCGGCGCGGGTGCCGAGGAGCGGCGCACCGGAGCCGAGCACGCCGCGGTCGTAGAGCGCCTCGCCCGCGGGCGACGCTGGCTGCTCGGCCGCCGGCCCGAGATCGCGCGGTCGCGCGGTCGACTGCAGCGCGTAGCCGCCGAGCACGGCGGCGAGCGCCCCGACGGCCAGCAGCCGCTGCACGGTCACGGCGTCACGGATTTGGGGTGCCGGGGCCGCCCGGTTGACCGCCGCTGCCCGGTATGTGCACCTTTCCGCCGCGGCGCATCGGCGTGGGCGGCAGCTGGAACGTCGTCTCGTCGAGCGTCGGGTTGACGATGAAGTGATCGATGATCAGCCGATCGATCGGCCCGCCCGTGGCGCGGTCCGCCGGCGCTCCGATGGCGATGGTCGCGGGAAACTGCAGGCCATCGACCTCTTGGTAGTCGCCGTAGTACACGGACACCGGCGCCCCGGGACGCAGCGGATTGGTGGCCGGCCGGTCGATCCGAAACTCGAGATTGGTGCGCACGTCGACCCAGACCTTGCGCTCGGCACCGCCGGGCAGCCGCAGCGACAGCCGGTAGCCGCGCCGCCCGTCGACGTTGTCGATGCCGTCGAGCACGGCCGTGATGCCCTTCGCCTGGTAGTCGATCAGCGGTCCGTCGACGACGAACTCACCGCGCGCAAAATCGTTCTCTTCCTTGGAAAACGCCTTCGACTCCGGCCGGCCATCGCCGCCCGGGCGCAGCTTCCAGCCGTGCAGGCCATCGAAGATGCGCGTGAAGTGATCGAGCTGCTCCTTGAGCTCGAAGCGCGTCAGATTGGGGCGCTTGAGCTGCATCGTGAACGGAATGCGTTGCAGGTCCTTGCCAGTCCCGCGCTCGAGGTGGCCGAGCCAGCCGAGCGTAACGACCTTGCGCCAGGCCTCGATGCCGCCGCGCGCCGCGACGTTTCGCGCGATGACCTCGTCCGCCGTCTTGGCCGGCGCGGACGGAGCCGCTGGCGCGCTCGTGACGAACGTGGCGAGCGCCAGCGCGAGGACCAGCTCACGCACCTCAGGGGCCCTGCGCCGCCGCCGCGGGCGCCGCCGCCGGTGCGGCCGCCGGCGCCGTGACCGACTTCGCGTCGACCTTCGGCTTCTGGAAGAGCGCATCGTCCATCGGCTCGTTGATCGCGAACTTGGTTACCGTGAGCTTGTTCGACTGCTTGGTGCCCTCGACGACGGTCAGCTGCTCGTGTGCGAACACGAGGCCGTGCTCGCTCTTGTAGTTGTGGAAGTACACCGAGACCGTGTGCAGCTTGCCGTCGAGCTTGCGCGGCTCGCCGTCCATTTTCACCTCGAGGAACGTCGACTCGTCGACCCAGACGTTGCGCTGGGTGCCGTTCTTGAGAGTCAGGGCGAGCTTGTATGCCGGGTGCCCCTCGACCTTGTCGGTGCCGGCGAGGACCACGCGCGTGCCCTTGCTCGCGTAGTCGATCAGCGGCCCGTCGAACTCATCCGCATCGGCCGCGATCTTGAGCTCGGCCGGCGTGTAGTCCTCGACCTCGATCCGGTTCAGGAATGGACGCACCTTCCAGCCGTGCTCGCCGTTGTAGACCTGGACGGAGTTCTGGCCCTTGAAGGCGATCTCGAGGTGGCTCTTGTGGCCGCGCTTCTGCTTGAGCACGTAGGGCAGCGTGCGGCTCGGCGTACCGCCGGCGTCGAGCTCGCCCTCGGTGTGCAGGGTCTGCACCGCGCGCCACGCGCTCAGCCCGCCGCGCGCAGCGACGTTCTTGTCGATGATCTGCTGGGCGCTCAGGTCAGCAGCGATGGCGGTGGTCGAGAGGCCCGCGGTGAGCGACAGCAGGCACGCGGCCGTGAGGAGATGACGGGTCATGGTTCGGTCCTTTGAGGCGAAGCGGCGCTATTCGACGAGCAGGCCGTCGGCATGGAACCTGCCGATGATGACATTGACGCGGTCCCCCTTGCGAACGAGGTTGCCCTTGTTCGAGAAGACCATCCAGTAATCGCGCCCCTTGGCCTCGGTGTGCAGCTGGCGCAGCTGCCCGACCTGCTCCATGTTGGGTACCTGGAGCATGGCGTGCGCGCGCGGCGAGTAGAGCTGCGGCATCGCCTCGTGGTCGCCGAGGGCCTTCGCGAGCTTGGGCTCGACCACCCGAAAGGAGAAGCGGATGAGGTTGCCCGACATCGTCGAGGTCGTACGCAGCCGCTGGATGCCCCACTGGCGCTCGAAGACTTCATTGGCCTTCGCGGTCGCGGTCGTCGCGTGATAGGGCGACGTGCGGTGGCGGGTGCCGGCCGGCGCCTTCAGGACCGGCGAAGTCGTGTCACCCTTGGGTGGCAGCGGCTTGTCGTTTGCATCGGTTCGCATCAGCCCCGAGTGCTTGAGCGGCGAATCCACCGGTGGGGTCTCGGCCGCGTGCGCGGGTGCGGCGCGCCGCGCCGCGCTGTTGCCACTGTGGGCCGGCGGCACGGCCGCGGCGGCGGGGGCGGTGCTCGTATCGGTGCCTGCCGCCGGCGCGTTCGTCGTTGCCGGCGCCGGCGCGACTGGATCGACGCTCGAGAGGAGCACCGGATGCGCTCCGCTCGGGGCCGGCAGCGCGCCCAAGAGCCCTGCGAGCACGAAGCCGGCGAGTCGCGCGCGCGTAGCGGTCATCGCGAGGCACCCGGCGTCTTGCCATGGTGCCGCGCGCTCGCCTGCAGCGTCGTCGGCGCGCGCCCGGTCGTCGGCGTCGGCCGGTCCTTCTGGTGCGCGGTGGCGGCCCGCGCGTAGGGCGACAGGCGGTGTGCGTCGGCGTGTGCCGCAGCCGTCGGCTGATGCGCGGAATGCTTTACGGGCCGCGCCGCGCTCGCGCGCGGGGCGGTCGGTGCGGACGCCGCCGGCGCCGCGCCGGCGGCTGACACCAGCAGCACTCCCGCGAACGCACCGATGATGCGGCTGCTTGAGTTGACGTTGAGTCGCTGCATGAAACGCTTCCTCGTGTCTTGTCTGTCGGACGGCGTGTCCAATTTTGGACCCCGCGTGCACTCAACAGTTCCGGCGCTGGCGTGCGTCACGGCCGCTTCGACTGGATCTTCTGCATCAGCTCCGCGACGTTGGGCGGCTCCTCGCCGGGCCGCGTGCCGGCGGCGGGCGCCGCGGGGTTGTACTTCTTGCGCTGCTCCTCGGTGAGCATCGCGCGGATGCCGTCCGCGGTCCGGTCCGCCGCCGCGCGGGTCGCCGGGCCGCGCTCGGCGGGCATCAGCTTGGGGTCGTTCCAGATCCGCGTGACCTCGGCGCGTTGTCGCAGCAGGAGGCTGCGCAACTCAACCTGTTGCGCGGCATCGAGCTCAAGCAGCTGGGTCAGCGCGCGGACGCGGCGTTCGAGCGCGGGCGGCGCGGACGTGCCCGCGGTCGCCGGAGCGCGGGCGACCGCCGCGGGCGGCGGCGCAGCGGGCGCAGCGACGGGCTCCTCGCCGGCCGTCGCCCGGGCGCCGCTCGTCGCCATGAGCAGCAGCGCCGTCGTGGCGGCAACCCGGCGGCGCCACCGTCGGCGAGTTGCGTCATCGGCAGCGGGCGGTCCGCAGCGGTTCATGCAATCTGTCTCCATTGGCGTCGCGCGTGGTGAGGGAACCGGGCGCCGATCGAACGCTGCTCTGCGCGCGGGCCCGCCGGCACTAGCCTACAAAGACAAGGCCGGATATCCAATGCATAGACATCCGGCCTGAGAGCTTGATCTCACTTCCGGCCGGTCAGCGCCGTGGCTGACCGGCCGTCCGTGAGTTACGTGCCGACCGTGAACGTCGCCGTC